>JAAEPL010000015.1 GCA_024232675.1 Planctomycetaceae bacterium | reverse complement strand
TGGTATTCACGCGAAGAATTAACGAAACCAAGCAATTGTTCGTTAGCTCTGGCATGGTAGATTGTTAAGCCGACGAGAGTCCTGTCTTGAACCCGGATGTGAAACGATTTCCCAGTATGGCTGACGAATTTGAACTGCCGCCGCTAAAGCGACCTGCTCGATACGGCATCTACCGCTGGTGGCCTGAAGAGGGGGAGGATTGGATTCATCCCTATGACATCGGAATCGTGCGGCAGATGATCCCTGGTCTTCGTGTATTCCGACGGGAAGACCTTGATGATGACTGGGAGTTGGTGTCCTACGGAGATATCCAATTTCGCGTCAAGCCAACGATCTGGTTGCAAGTCGCCCATGAAGGTTTCAATGTAGGTGACTACGTTGAAATTAAGTCGAGAATGGGTCAAGCCCAAGCGTTCATGGGACGCATCAAAGAGATGGTTTGGAATCAGCGATACGCCTGTATCGAGTATTATCTTTATCGCTCCGATAAGATCCAAACCAAGGCGTATCACAAAGCGGATCTAAACCCTGCCTCCGCCATCCAAAAGTTCAAACTTTCGGAATCGGATAGCCCCCCCTACAACGGACCGGCTAGTGGAGGCGGGTTGCCGAAAACGTAGTGAGTTGGGCTTGCGGGCGAGTCACGGGACTTTGATAAGCCAGCTTCTGGGCGTTCGTTATGGGTTGTCCACTTGAGGTGGGCTAAACCCACCAGTAGGTCCGTTGGTTGCCCCGGGCAGATTGCTGGGTGCTTCCTGAACCATCGACAGCGTGGTCAAGTCGGTGCTTTGATCAACGGGCCCTGCAGAGATCGGACAATTGGCCATTTTGTTAGGATTAACGGTACCGTAACGGAATCGCCTACCCTTGCGAGAAGCATTGGCTTGTGCGGCCTGCGACCATTCACCTTCCACCAATTGAATATTGTAGTGTTCCAATAGACTGCCAGTGGTAAACACGTATTGCTGAAGGGCGAGGTTGTAATCCACAACTGCTCGATGGAAATCGGACTCTGCTCTGGCAGCTCTCTGTTGCGTATCCAATAGGAAGAATACATCCTCGTCACCAGCGGCCACACGTTCGGCCTTGGGTTTCAGCTCAGCCAGCACAGCTTTGCTGCTGTTGAAATTATTTTTGATCCCTTCGTAGGACCTTTCCACCTCCGAAATGGCGGCGTTCAAATCCATGAGCAGTTGACGTTGCTGTTCTCGCAGGACGGTCTTCTCGCGAATTAAACGTAATTCTGCGTTTCGCGTAGCCAGGTGACCACGACGGCGTCCCACGGGACCAAACACTTCAAAACCAACACCCCAGTCATCGAGATTACCCTCGAAAAAGTCCTTGACGGCTCCCTCACTTCCAAACAGATCGTCATTGAACCCTTTGAAGGCGTAGTTCCCGACGAAATCAGCACGCCATCGATTCAATTTTCGTGCAGCGTAGACTTCCAACTCTCTTTGACGAACCACCCATTTTTGTTTGCGGATTTCCACACGATTCGACAAGGCCAGCTGTTCCGACTGTTCCCAGTCAAACAAGATGGGGGCAATTGTGGGCTCGGTAATGGGACGAATCATCCGTCCGTCGGTATTGAGGAGTCCCATCAAGCGGCGAAGGTTTCTCTCGGAGCCAAGCACGCCAGTTTGTCCAGATTTGTTGCCGGTTAGTGAATCCACGACCACTTGGGAAAAAGTGAAATACTGTTGCCTTGCTTGAGCTTCGTCGTCCGGGCGGCTCAAGCCCGCATCGACGCGGCGTTTTCGATTGTCCCAGATCAAGCGAGCAGATTCTCTTGTCCGCGTGGCTACGTCCAATGACCGGTAAGCAAAATACAGTTCCCAATAGGATTGCTCAACGTTAAGTACAAGGTCTCGAACGGCAGCTTCAAAATCGGCCAATACCAAGTCACCACGAATTCGAGCGATCAATACCCCGTCATAAATCCCTGGGGTCGCGTTCGGACCAGCGATCCGATTCACAGTGGTGCCGAAGCCTCGTGCCAAAGGTTGTCGCCATTCGGCACGCACCTGAGTTTGCCAAGTGCTGGGCGGAACGGCAAAGATGGAGTCACTGTAGTTGTAGTTGTTTAAATTACTAATGTTGAACGCGGCACCGGTTGCGGTGGTTTTGGACAATGTCGTATTGAAGACACCGCCAGCGTTCACGCCTCCTTGGAATTCGGCTAGAGGGTTGGCAATCCCTTGCTCCCGGTGGTCGAACCGATAAGTCCCTTGAAACTGTGTGTCGAACTCCGACAAGGCAGCTTCCGCACTGCGAAAGGGGTCTGTTTCTAGCAAGGCCGTGTCGTACACCGTGGCCACCCCTTGCGGTGCTTGCAAGACGGCTCCGCCGAGACGCTGCAGGACTTGGCTATTAGCCAGGGCAGTTTCGATGCAGTATTCCAAAGTCAACGGCCATTGTTCCAGCTCAGCAAAATTTTCCAAATTGGGGGGCGCATGGGTCTGGATGGAAGAGGTGTTCTCCAAACCTTGATCACAGAGATCGGGATATTCAATCTGTGTAAAACTGGTTTGGCAATCAACGCAAGACGCGGCTCCACCGGAGTTCACGGATTTACGAAAATGACAACCGCCCACCAATATCAAAATCAGGGCGGCACAGGTCAAAGCTTTGCCAAAATGATGAACGTTCTGTACAGACATTCGGAATACCGATCACAGGGATGGATTGATACAACTCGAAAAGCTGGAAGATCCAGCAGCAATGGAAGTATCGGGATATTCGGCAAACCCATGGATTAAAATCGCTATGGGGCGAACAATCGGAAATCGCAGAAGTGCCAACGTGATCGGCACAAATTAACGCAGGAAGTATCGGGCCACCGCGCAGCAGTCAACGCAGCAAAACAAAGAAGTGTCCACCAACCCCAAAGCCCCGGTGGGCTTTAGGCAGCTCAGCCTATTTCCAAAAAATCCATACGTTTCTGGTTTGCGGAGCGTAGGAACCGGGGCGGCAAAATCCCAACGGGTAGTCGCAGCTCCATGGCGGTTGGCGGAATAGATTGAAAGGTAGGACCGCGAAAGAAGCACCAAAATGGAGTGCGGAAACCGCCGGTTGCACGACGTCGCCGCAATCATAACCGTAACGCTCCAAACCCACGTCTTCAAAATAGAGTGGGTTGTAGCGGATGTTGGGGGCACACCACATCGCCCAGCGAGGCTGGAAATTGCTGGGGTAATTTGAGCGGTAGTCGAGCTCGAGTTGAGCTTGGGAGCTGTCCGGCGGGCGACGTTTGGCCACGTCGATAATATCGAGAGGGATATCCATTATGGGTTTTGACAGGTTGCTTCCATCCCATAAAGCCGCCTCGATATTGGGCAACGTATCCTGAACCATTTCAGGAACCGGATCGATGACTTCGTCCTCCTGCTGGGTAGTCCGCGAGATATTCAAGGTCTTTGCGAAGCTGGGGCTGACATCAGCACCGCCAATCCGATTGGTTTGAGCCATGGTTGCATGGCAGAAAGCGAATGTGCAAAACGCGAATAACATTGCGTTCGACAGCCAATAAGCCGATCTTTGGGTGCGGATAATCATCAGTGCCAGCCTTTAAAGAACGATACTACACCTCGTCTTAATCGGCAGAATACGCTGGCAAGCACGTTCTCACGGGGACAACCCGCATAAATTACCTTAGCGGAAAACCGCCGGAAAAGTGCTATCGTCATCGCAGGCAGTCGCTTGGCTGAGCAGCATCGTGATTATCTGTCCAGTCCCTGATGGTAAATCACCTCGCCATCGCTGCGGGAATAGACCATGCCCAGTTGAGTTGCGGGAAAGAGGCTCAGGCCTTCGTCACGCAGTTGAGGTGCAAACTCTTTTTGATAATGTTCAAAATCTCTGCGATTAGCGAACTGGTAACGGACTTCATAAGTCGGCACCTCTCCCGCCATGCTTACAATTTCTGCAGCGGTAGCGCCGCCTCGCATGACATCCGCAATATGGGGATCACGCAACCAGGCCAACCAGGCTTCGATAACGTCGTCGTTTTTGAACGTGAATTCGCAGCGGACCGTGTATCGATACATAACGAATTAGCTCCAGTTCCTATGTGGGTTTGGGGGGCTGTCTTTTGCGATGAAATTATAGAGCAGGATTTGCGTGGGGAAAGTTGGCCGCGGGATTCTCTACACGGCAAGCCAGAATCGAAAATTGAGAATTGTTTCAGGAATCGGCGAACCTTTCCGATTTGGGTTAGTCTCTATTGGTACAGGCAGCTTGTTTTTGCCTTGGCGGATTACGGTCAACGAGTGCGCCTTGCCCATAACCGGGGCGAGGGCTACAGTTTGCTTTCCGCAATGACTTTCACGGAGGAAGTCATTTTGTTTCTACATCATTCTCTTTGTTGTGCCTCAAGCACCGGGGAGCTAGTGAAATGCATTCATTCAAACCAAACAAACTGCAACGTCAAACCGGACTGCTGTCCGTGAACGTTATGGGTATGTGGATGGTGTCGAATGCGATTACGGCGATCCCTCTGCATTTTCGGCAGTTCTTAGGCAATGCTGGCACCCGCAACGTGGGTACGCCGGCCGATCGTCCTAAACCGGTAACAGTGATGTGTCAGTGTAAACCGACACGCCACGACTTGGGCTAGATCTGGTACGCCACATTTTGTGTGCACACCAGTTACTTTCTATCGAACCCGCAATTAAGTCCTGTCGGATTTGTCTGCGCGAGTCAATGGCTTGCACAACTGCTCCGTCCGATGTCGCTTTTACCGCCATTTCGCCTGCAATCGGAACGCCAAAACTTGGCCATAAAAGAGAAAATATGAACGCCAAAGCCAACAACAAAATCGACCAAATTCAAAAGACCGCCGAGCTCGTGCAAGCTGCCCAAAGAGGGGATCGAGCTGCCCTCGGGGATTTGTTTATCCAATACGAAAAGACTATTTATGCCATCGCGTTTCGCCGCTTGGGTAACCCTAGTGAGGCTCAAGAACTGGTCCAGGAAGTTTTTATGCGGGCTATGCAAAAGATTGATCAGTTGCGGGTCCCAGCGGCCTTTGGTGGTTGGATTCGTCAGATCACCGTTCGTATGGCCATTAATCGCATAAGCCGGCGGCACGCTGTTTTTTCCATGGAGCCTGATTACTTGGAAGCGACTTTGCTGGGCGGCGATACGCCTGAACACGGCTTGATGGCAAGTGAGAAACAAACGCAGGTACGGGATGGGATGGCTCGCTTGCGAGACATGGATCGCGATACCCTAGAGGCGTTTTATATGCACGGTCACTCATTAGCTGAGATGTCCCACCATTTTGAAGCGCCGATTGGTACGATCAAACGCCGTTTACATATCGCGCGGAAACGTTTGGCGGAGCAGGTGCCTGAGCTGGCGACGGTTTAGGCAAAGCCCTCCCTTGCCCTGATGTTGCGTTTGCGGTGGGCGTTGCGTGCGACCATCGGGGCTGCTGTCGCAGGTTTTGCTTGCTAGCGGCTGGGCTTTGGGGGCACAATTTTAAACAACTGTCGCGTTCGGAAAAGTTTATGTGAATTCTCTAATCGGAATATTCGAATAAGTTGAATACGCACCATCGTCTTGTTCGGGATTGCGGCATGTTAATTTTTCGGAGGTTCCTTGTGAGGCACTTCGCGTTTTGTATTTTTGTGGTATTCGCAGTCCTGTGCGGTTCGGAAGCGACAGCTCAGGACAATCAAATGGCATCTTTAATGCCGCCTGTGCCAGTACCGCCAGGGCCGATGCAGGCAGAAACTGCAGTCGTTCCCCCGACGATCCGCATGGCTCAATCCGTCAATACAGAGGTGGATTCCCTGCCGCCGATCATCGCGCCTTTGGAACGTCAAGCAGATGCGAATAACGCAAATCAATTCTTCACGTCCGAAGCCAGTTACCCGGTAGCGAACGTAACCAATGTTGCCGCCTCCTCTCCTTGTGATGGCGGACAAGCTTGCGGAAACGGCGTGTGTAACTGTGGTAACCGTGTTGGCGGGAATGCTTGGGGCCGAAAATTACCCGGCGCTGGTGGCCCTTTCTACCTGTCGCTGGACTTTGGTTGGTCGGCAGCGGCTTCGAGCGCTGAAAATTTGTCGATGGGGAAGGTTTTCCCTCCGGCCATCGACATTAAAGATTCACAAGTGACACGCGTTGGCATTGGAAAATATTTTGGCGATTGGCGAGTCGAGGGCGAAGTTGGATTCCGTAAGTATGAAGTCGATGATGTGAAATTATTTCAGGATGATTATTTTCTGGTACAAGGCGAACGCAGTACGACCAGTTTGATGGCCAATTTCTTTTACGATTTGAACATCTCGGGGATCTTGCGTCCTTATGCGAAATTCGGTTTGGGTTCCTCTTACAATGAGGCCGTGGGCAGTCGTTTCGTGAACCCCCTCGCTTCCAATGTGTTTTTTGGCGATGTTTATCCGAAAGGCGAATCCTGGGAATTTGCTTGGTCGGTAGGGTGTGGATTTGGGATTTGCCTGACGCATTCACTTTTTCTTGATCTTGAGTATCAATACATCGAAATGGGTTCCGTGGCGACCGGATACAACCGTTTCGGCTCGGCTCAGGGATTTGGACAAGGCCACGCCCATGAATTCACCACGGGATTGCGCGTCAATTTTTAGAGCAGGGTTTCAGTATCCTGCCGCATGCTGGGAGTGGTATTCCTACCTTGGCAATGCGATAATCAGACGTCCGCCCCTTCTGGCCCGCAACGGAGGTGCACTCCGGTGTCTTGCTTGCTGGCTGGCTTAAGCCATGAGGCGGCCGCCGGGTAGCAATCTTCCAATCGGGCGTAATTCATGAAGCCATCTGCAACGATCAAACTCGGGACCGCCTTTGGGATCGATATCTTGTTGCATTGGTCCTTCTTTATTCTGCCGCTGCTCATCGGCTGGCTTTCGTGGTATCACGGCCAAGCCTTGTCGACCACGGCGGTGTGGATGGTGTTGCTGGTAGTGGTTCTTTTCAGCGTGTTGTTGCATGAATTAGGGCATGCGCTGACGGCGGAGAAGCTGGGGATTCCGATCATTGATATCATGCTCACGCCGATTTGTGGCTTGGCGAGGTTAGAACGCGCTCCAGCTCGACCGTGGGATGAGGTGATGGTCGCATTGGCGGGACCTTTGGCGAATTTGGCAGCCGCCAGTTTGTTGGGCCTTTTGATGTGGATACGAGGCGAAGCCTTCTCGATCGACCCAAGGGCAATAAACGCCAGCTTATGGCTGACCCTGCTGTGGATTAATCTGAGTTT
>JAAEPL010000014.1 GCA_024232675.1 Planctomycetaceae bacterium | reverse complement strand
TGCTCATCCAATACCTGATCGTTAAATGCCGAAGCCCACACTCGCTTAGCATTCGCGATCGCATCATGGATTCCCTCAACAAACAGAAAGCTCTCGTGCCTGCCCGGCAATAAACAATCTTCCCTAATTTGGCCGGCAACAGATGAACGAACGGCGAGCAGATTCAAAGCCTTGGAGTCCAAACCAGAATGCAATCGGTTTACCGCATCTCCAAAATCCTTGACCAAAGCTGCGGGCCATTCACAGCCAGCAATGGCTGCGCGAAGATCTCTGGCGAAACGTTTTCGATTTCCAACGTCGCTTCCTCTTACGGCGTCCATCATCTCGCAGACTAACGGAGATTGCTGCAACACAAATCGAAAGGCAGAGGCCGGTAAAACAAAGAAAGGCGGGACATTAAATCCCGCTTCAGACAGACGTACCAGATTCTCGGCTTTTGCGCCGGGCTCGAGAGACAGCAAGCTTGCCGGGGCTTCACCTTCTGGGTCACAACCAAATACATACATGATGGAATTCACCGGAATAAGACCGCCCGTTTTTTTGAGGGTCGATCTTCTGTCTTACGTCCGTCAAAACAAAAAAAATGCCGAGGTGAAAAACGCCTCGGCAAGTTGATCTCAAATTGGCATCGTTATACTAGTAACGACGAGCACCGCGATCCTGCTTAGGACGCGCCTCGTTGACCGTGATCTTCCTGTCGTTGACCGGTGCGAGATTTAACCCTTCAATAGCCTTTCTTGCTTCATCGTCGTTGTTCATTTCGACAAAAGCAAATCCTCGCGAACGTCCAGTTTCGCGATCCTGGATGATGTTAACCTTGTCAACCGAACCGTACTCTTCAAAGGCTGACCGCAATTCCGACTCGGTAACGCTAAACGCAAGATTACCAACATAAATATTCGTCATCAAAAAAACCTCAAACTGCCCCACCTGGCGACTTGCCTAAAAACAGGCTTCAGAAACGGATAACACAACCGTCACGAAAAGTCTGAGCGATGTGGAGCTGGACAGTCATAGCATGACGGTACTCGGAACCTGAGTCAACGTACTGTTTTATTTTTTCGAATATTCTCCAAGATGGATAAGCCACAACTCAACTGGTGAGTTTGCCGATCATCTGAAAGTTCCTCACTTCGCAAACGCTAATGGCAAGATATTCCGTCTTAAAACACTACCTACCGCCGAATAGCCGGCGAAATGACCATTTCGACCTGCTTATTGAGCACAAAGATGCCTTGGCGACTTGGGAAATTCAGCATTGGCCACCACTGCCCATGCAATCAGCTATTCGCTTGCCCGATCATCGCTTGCTCTATCTAGACTACGAAGGTCCTGTAGAAGGGCGGGGCACTGTGACTCAAATCTGCACAGGTGAAATTGAGCTGCGCACTCAGGATGTCAGCGAATGGATCGTGCAATTGATGGGCAAGTCATTCCACGGGGTGATTCACTTAAGGCGCGAATCTTGTGATGTTCCACCAAGCCGCTGGACACTCTCGGCGGAACCCACACCCTCGGCAGCCGACTGAAACGCGTCTTGCTCCGTTCGGCCGACAATACCAATTAACTGCTTTGTTAATTGCACGCCGTCCAAAATGATGCGTGCTCCTTGGGAATTCTCAAAGGAGCGTGGCAACGTGATCAAGGCGACCGGATCCCGCTCCAACTCTGTCCACTCGACAATGATATCTCGATTTCGCAAAGACGCTTCCAGATGTTCTGCCCACCAAGAAATCGGCACCGGAAAAATACCGGAATGCACGCGGTGAATACGCAGAGCAATTTGATTCTCAATTTCAGTCGCAAACACGTCGCCTTGTATTTCGATAATGCCATCAAAAACTACAGAGTCATAACGAAAAGCAATTCGCATATCACTATCGTTAATCGCCACACGTGGCTCAATGATGGAGTCCGGTAACGCGTCAGGAAACTTCTCCAACAGATCGGAGGCTAACCACCCGTTTATCTGTGCGGACGTCCACACGACGGACCAAGGACCGTTGGTTTGTAATTGATTGCTCAAACCAGCCAGATGGCGTTCAAAAAGGCAGCCCTCGATTTCGTTCTGGGAACTCGGGACTTGTAGCGCCTGTTGATAAAAATCCGGGGCCGAATTCGCGGAATACACAACGGCTATGTACAGGCCAAAAATCAGGACGACACCAACGCCCAAGCCGGCAATCCATTTTGTGGAATTTTTCTTCATCCGCCGCCTCTCATATTTCGACGAGTCTCTCGTGCATGAAGATTAATGCAAACTGCAATTCGCCACAATTTCGAAAAAAATGGTAGCACTCACCGCTGCCTCAGTATGAGGACCGATTAGCTCGTAATTCTCAGGGGCTAGCGAAATCAGTTTTGCTGGAGCCATGCTAAAGCAAGCTGTTTCACTTCCTCCGGATTATCAGCAACGGAATGAGGCGTGAACTGAATCCGCCCCAACAATTCCCGGGATGCCTCGCCCGTGGGTTGCACATCCTGCAGGTCGGGAACGAGCCAGGCGTAGGGAAGATTGGCAATCGCACCAGCTTGGCTGGAAAGATCAAATGAGGATTGGCAAGTTGGCAGACTGACGATGCGAGGGCCAATGATATGAGTTTCAGGTCGCTGCTTTAACATGGCCAACAGTCCCAATACGGGTCCGGAAACCGGTTTCTTGGGAGACAGGACCGCAATATGCATATCTGAAAAGGCGGTTTCAGCTCTCGTCATTAATTCCTGTGTCGGGGCTGCTGGCAACTCTAAACTGCCAAATTTCCCTTCCCCGCAGAGCACGTCGGCCAGCATGTGCAATTGATGCAAATCCCCATCCGTCATCTCCTGTAGATCCAAGACGATATGTTTTAGGCCTTGGCCCACCACAGCCTCCGCCGCCTGCTTCAGTTCTACCGACGTACTGCCGACGACTTGATTAATTCTTAAATAAGCATGGTGAGGATTTTGCTCTGGGAAAAACTGCCAAGCTCCGTCGTCGCGTTGTCGCAGGCCTTGCACGCTGGGTATCGGGACGACCGTGCGCACCATCGCCAAAGAACGTGGTTCCGACCCATCAAGATTCTCAACAACCACATTTACTTGCGACCCCTTGGGACCGCGCAGGATGTCTACAATCTGGCCTAAATCCAAACCTGCCATGGAACGTCCATTCACCTCGAGAATGCAATCACCCGGTACGGATCCTGCTTGACGGGCGGCTCCCCCGGGAAAGGGCTCATCGATTATTGCTTTTCCCTCATCCCACCTCACACGAATACCAATCCCGACGTATTGATTGTCAGCTAATTGCTTGTCGACAAGCCGTTGCTTAGTGGTAACGAAGCGAGCCTGAGGAACGATGTTTCCAACCACCGTCTGGCAAATCAAATCGGGAAGTCTCTCGGCACGTTCAGAATTCCAACTACCCAAACCAGCCTGTTCCCATATTTCAGCCAACCAAAGTTGTAACGCCTGCTCTGTTGTCAAATCTGAGACATCGTGATGCAGGTTGGCCGGTGTTTTTTTCGCTTGCACACTGAAAAAAGCCCTAGCCACCTCCAGCGTAAATTGTTGCCTGGTGAGGGGGCGCAAAGAATTCGCGTCGAGCGTGGAATACAACTCGCGCGTCTTCTGCAACACACGCTCCCGCGCGTCATTAACTTGCGTGTTCGACTGCGTCTCTACGACCTGCCCGAAGGCTACGATGGTCAGCAGACTAAGACAGCCAAAAATAGAACCGAAAGCGATCCTGAAAACGGAATTTTCCCAGCTCATAATTCTCCCTCACCCGATCGGTCGATGGCCATGTGACCCAAGCGGCCAAACGACTTTCTTGACAATTTTGACAATTCAAATTTTGGCTGGCAAAGTACCCAACCTCAACGAGGCCTCGACCAATCACATTCCAAGATACTGCATTTGCGGTAGCCTTTAACATTCCGCTTCTGGCCTAAAATGAGAAAACTTGGCGAATGTGATCCAATTGACAATCGTCAACTATTGCTGGAATGAGCCAACTCAACCAGAATAGAGTTTTTCACAGCGTGTGGCTGCTGAATTTGACAACGCCCTGTA
>JAAEPL010000013.1 GCA_024232675.1 Planctomycetaceae bacterium | reverse complement strand
TACAGCCAAGAACCAAAGGAAAAAAGGGAGCTGAGCAAGACCACTGCACTTTTGAAAAATTCGCTTCCTCCACCCAACCGCAGCAAACGCAAAAATGAATTTTATTACAGCGCTTACCCTGCTGCTTTATGCGTAGAAGGAATTGTCGGCTCAGTCCCATACCCGCCCACTAAGGACGCATTGCTTTCCTCTAAAGGCCAAAGGCAATGCGTTTTTTTGATGAAGAGCGAGCTACGACGAAAAGGCATGCGTTCGGTTCCAAAGAGCAATCGACTAAAAAATCGAGTGACACATGTCGTTGAAAATCATCTTATTTAGATTTCACCAACGGTCCCGTTCGAGGTATTTTGCCAATGCCATCAGGGCATCATTTGCATCTTGATACAACCGGGAATGCTGAAATGCTGGTTTATCACGAAGCCCGGCTCCGCATGAAAATTCATGTCTTTGCGCTTTACTTTTTTGACCGATCTAGCTGCGCGGGAAGTGAGAGTAGATTGGCTTGGTCGCAAGCAGGTGCCAGCTAGAAATGGAATGGAATCGATCTGAACTTTCGCACCCTTGAGCAAAAAATGCGATTACGTTTTGCACCCGATAATGCGGCTTCTTGATTAAATTCGGCACCTATCTGTCCTGAGCGAGTGATTCTCTAATCGCCCAAGTCAAACTAGGGGCTTTGCTTCCGATTATGAATCAAGCAAAAAATATTTGACACGCACTTTGCCATTGTCTTACCCTTGGATAGAGGTTTCTTTGGAAACCTTCTCATCAACCATTACTTTTCACAGTCTCTCTTTGCAAAGGGCGAAGCTGACCAGCACACACAGGGGCCACCTCACGGTGGAATAAAGATGTTGCAACATTCGTTAGCTAAATGGACTTTCGTATTTATCTCGTTCGCTTTTGTACCGTTTGCTCATGGGCAAAACAGCCCGTTTGGCAGCCACACGTTTAACTACGCCGATGGGACGTTGTTTCCCAATCAATACTCTCAAGTTCAAATCGATGCATTTGTAAGTGCTTATTACAACCAATGGAAATCAGATTTTCTGAGGGTCGATCCAGGTGGCGATGGCTATCGAGTCATCATGGATGGTTCGGGCAGAACGACCTCGGAATCGCAGGGCTTTGGGATGGTAATCCTGCCGCACATGGCAGGACATGACGCCAATGCACAGAACATCTTTGATGGCTTATTTACTTATGCTCGCGCCCATCCCAGCGATATTGATCCCCAATTGATGGATTGGGATCAACCCAACCCAGTGGGCAACAATAGTGCTTTTGATGGCGACGCCGACATTGCCTTTGGGTTGCTTCTGGCTGATGCACAATGGGGGAGCGATGGGCCAATTAACTATCGGCAAGAAGCCTTAAATGTCATCGAAGCGATCTATGACTCAACCATTGGACCCAACAGTCATCTGCCGATGCTCGGTGATTGGGTCAATCCTTTTAG
>JAAEPL010000012.1 GCA_024232675.1 Planctomycetaceae bacterium | reverse complement strand
TAGGTGAACAAGCCTAAATTGGCCGGCAGTCCTTTGGCCACTTTATCTTTGTAACTGACGCAACGTTCCATCAATCCCATTGGGGCGTCGGACATCAGCAACCAACACAACTCGCTGACCTCGGGTACGTCGGATTGTTTGAACAGGACCGCTTGATTGGGATCCAAACCCAAGGCAAGTATGTCGAGCGCCGTATCGTAGGTCGCCTGAGCCAGTTCTTGGCGGTCTCGGATCGTGGTTAGCGCATGCAGGTTAGCGATAAAATAATAAGCCGCGTCTTCCGATTGCAGCGCAATGTATTGTCGGATCGCACCGAAGTAATTGCCCCAGTGTGGCCGGCCAGTCGGCTGGATTCCAGAAAGTACGCGCATAGCGATTCCCGCATTGAAAATCAGTGCTTGGTAAATAACGCAACGAACCGCCACACACTAAAATGCGTCACGCGGTTACGAAACTTGGTTATAGCAACTGATTGGAAGCGATTCGAGTATCCGTTGAAAACGGTATACCGGAACGCTTCGCTCAGCGCAAAACGACCCACCGACGGTTTTCACGCCGATGGTCGTGGTATCTCATTCACGTCGTGCCAACATTGGTGCGCGGATGCTCAGTCGTCAAAGCCCGGATCTTTCAATTCGGGGCACGCGTTGAGGCGCACCTGAATCGGCAGGTTCGGATTGACGCTAGAGTATTCCACCATGCACACGGAATGGCGTTTGATGATCTGGTTGATCTAAGAACCAGAATCGTTGCCACTCGTGACGCAATGCACGAAGGTTTTCAGACGTATGAATCAATTGTTGTGCTCGGACGGTTGGGTCAGCGTCATATATTGGAAGAATACATCCAGTACTGCTGCTGATTGAGATCGCCAGTAGCGCCGCAAATAAAAACCGACGCATCGAAGTCCTCCCTATGGTTTGATTATCACGGCAGATGCGCGCCGCGACCGATCTTGTCTCTGTGAAAGGATTGATCGTCAAAACCGCAGCGAGAAGTTTAATCCTTAGAGATGATTTAGCCGTTAAAAGTTGACAAAACCGCTGGCGGGCGAACTGCTGGCAAGCAAAACAGGAGCCCTGGGAAAAAACGGTAGTTTAGGCAGGCCGGTTTTGCCTGCCAAGAAGCCTATTTCACCGCTGAGACCAGGTAACGAAAATCACCATCGCGGCGAGTAAAGCCCGTCGCATCGAAGTACTCGAAAAGGGGAATCGCATATTTCCGCGACGTATTCAGATGTTGTCGCAGATCACTCATGGTAATTCCGCTGCCATCCGCCAGCATCCCCGTTAGTTGCGACTGGATGTCGTCGACGATCTGGCGATGCAAGAAAATATCATCTGTCAATTTGACTAGCAGCCCTTGGTCGCAGGCCAGTTTTACCAACTGCGGTACCGACTGAGCACTTTTGGTGGCTTCTTTGATTAACTGGGCGGTTGTCGGGGGTTCGAGACCTGCGCCCGCAAATCGCTCGATGATCTTAGCCAGAAGCAGCTTTTCATTCTTGGTTAACTGGGGACCATAACCCTCCAAGGCGAATACGGTGCCTGCCTGCTGCAGTTTCTTGGTCTGCAATAATTGCTTGAGGGCTGCGTCGAAAAGTTGCTTCGTTTCAACATACGTAAAAAATCCCTCCAGCTTGATCCGCTCCACCCCACTGGCCAATGGATCGGACTCATGAAACCGTTTCATGTACTTAACAATCGAGTCGCCTAATTGTTCGATCGTGGCCTGGTGAGCAATCAGACTTTTCTGGGGTGACAGCTTCAATTCCACAACCTGCCCCGCCTCTTTTAGCTGCTCGACGTTTTCCGCTGGCGAAGAAACGCCAGCAATGCGAGCCAAGTCGCTGAGGTGATCATTCTGCATCGATTGAAAGTAAATGGCTGCGCCGACACGCTGCGTGGGCACTTCGCTGCCCATTTGCTCCAGCATTTGAATATCTGCCTCGGTCGGTTTCTTCAATCGGGCAGCGTTAGACATCAACACACGCCCCCCGCCAATGGTTTCTAGCGGTGATTCGGTTCGCAGAACAAAGGGTTGATTCCAGACGGAGACCACCGGATCGCTGAGAAATAACTGGACGTACCCAGCCTTGCCAGGTGAGAGCTCCTTGCCTTGCAACAACCGCACACTTGCCAGCACCTCGTTGGTGCCAACGTGCAATCTGACACGCTGGCGATCTTTTAGTGGGCGGTGAATCGATGGCAGTAGCTGGACTTTCGCAGAGATGATCCTAGAAGGCCTCAAATGCCCTGTACCGCATAACTCCTGACCCCGTTTCAGTTCACCATGATGAACGCCTGCCAAATTGATAGCACCCCGTTGCCCGCGAGCGATCTCGTCGACCGCCAAATCGTGGTTTTGTATTTCACGGACCCGCGCTTCCAAATTCCCAGGCTGGACCTCCACCCGCTCTCCAATTTCGGCGTGGCCGCTAGAAACGCTACCCGTCACCACCGTACCATGCCCTTCCACAGTAAAGACGCGGTCAATCGCCATACGGAAAGGCGCATTAGGATCGACAAGTTCATTTCCGGCCGCCACGTTATGGGCGACATTGACGAGTTCCTTTTTCAGTTCATCCAGCCCCGCCCCGGTGTGTGCACTCGTTGGAATGATTGCTGAATCTTCGAGAAACGTCCCTTTAACCAACTCCCGCACCTCTTCCACCACCATTTCCAACCATTCGGGCTCGACTGTGTCGCATTTGGTGATCGCGATGATGCCACCACGTAAATCAAGCAATTGCAGAATATCGAAGTGCTCAGTGGTCTGTCGCTTGATCGAATCATCGGCAGCTATCACTAACAGCGCCATATCCATTCCGGTAGCACCCGATAGCATCTGTCGCACGAACTTTTCGTGTCCCGGGACGTCGACGATGCCGAACTGAAAGTCATCAATTTCTAGCTTGGCATAGCCGAGCTCGATGGTGATGCCGCGTTTCTTTTCTTCTGGAAGTCGATCGGTATTAGTACCCGTCAGCGCTCGAATCAGGGAGGTTTTTCCGTGATCGATATGCCCTGCGGTGCCGAGAATTAGATTGGTAGCCATGCGGCTATTCTAAGCATGGAACCCAAGTTGCGAAACTCGCCCGCACGCCTTTCATGCAGGCCAAAACCTCGACTGCCCAACTAGCCTAGCGTATATCGACTACTCGAAACGATACCGGGGTTCACTCTCTTTATAGTGCTGAGCCGTACGCGGGACAGGTGGAGGAGCAATGGTCTTATTTTGCTGGCCCGGCCATGCCAGCAAAGATTGTTTGAGATCTGCATCGGAATCGCCGCCTTGGTTCCACCAAGCCTTTTTCGCTTTGGGAGGATGCCAGGCCTCACTCAGCAACGTTTTAGTGCCTGAGGCGAATTTACCAATTCCATCCCCTGTTTTAGAAAAAAAGGACTTTGATTTTTGGTTAAACGACTGGGGTCTCTTGGGCTGAAGCCGTGTATCCGGTTTAAGAAAATCGAACACGCCTCTTTCCAGATGGGGTTTGTTTTGGATTCTCGGCGCAGCTTCGTCAGACAGACGAATCGGCTTTATTTCTTGCGTTTTCTTTTTGAAGGGCAAGAAGTTGGGCAGCTTCAATCTTTGTGCTTCTGCGGAAGGCGTAGGTATGAGCAGGCATCCCAAAAGCGTCAAAAAAATCACGCGTTGAATGTTAACCACTGACGTTTTTCCATTCTAGCAATAGCTCAGATACAGAATCCTCTTTTTGGGTTATCGACAAACGACGCCCGAATTCCCTACAAACAGGTCTAGGAACGCGAAAAACTCGTTAGCTTTTTTGGAACACCTCATGAATCACGATTCACCAACCATGCCAGCAAACGACAACTTGGGCTTCGTTGGCGCTGGAAAAATGGCGCAGGCATTGGCTTCTGGGGTAGTTGCCAGTGATCTGAAATCAAGCAAAGTTTGCTTTCTGGACCCTGCCGATGAGGCGGCCGACCATTTTTGCATGCATGCCCCCAATGCGCAACGTTGCCACAGCTTGCAAGCACTGGCCTCACAGTGCCGAGTCATCATCTTGGCAATTAAGCCGCAAATCATGCCTCAGGTCCTCCCCGAATTGGCCGCGCAGGTCACCGAGCATCACTTGGTCATTTCAATCGCTGCCGGTATCCCAATTCACCAACTGGAAACCCACTTGGGCACCCACCGCGTGGTGCGTGTAATGCCCAACACGCCCTGTTTAATTGCGCAAGGCATGTCAGCAATCGCCCACGATCCGGCAGTAGGCGCGCACGATCTGGAGTGTGCTCTCACGATTTTGCGATCGGTCGGTGAGGTGGCGTTGGTGAACGAGTCACAAATGGATGTCGTCACAGGTTTATCTGGGTCGGGCCCCGCCTACGTATTCTCGTTCATCGAAGCCCTTGTGGAGAGCGGCGTTTCCCAGGGCCTGTCGCCCGATCTGGCTCAGCAATTGACGCTAAAAACCCTTAAGGGAGCGGTAGCACTGGTCGAGGCTACCGGCCGGTCCCCGCATTTATTGCGGGAACAAGTGACCAGCCCGGGTGGCACGACATTGGCGGGACTGACTGCGCTGGAAAACGGGGGGTTCGCGAAAGCTGTCAAGAACGCCGTCGAGGCAGCGACCGCACGCTCCCGAGAACTCTCCATGTAAGAGTTCTTGCCTAAAGTTCCCTTGCCGGTAGGAGCAGAATGGCAAATTGAGCAAAAAACCCGGGAAATGGCGGTGCCTGTCATTGGTCGCCCGTACTGGTTAAATTAGTCGCTCGCCTTTTTGACTTATACCAAGGACATGCAGTGTCATTATTCAGCGATAGCAACTACCAGTACCGAGAAACTTATTTCGTGCTGTTCAATTCCGAAGATTGCCCCAGTGCGGAAGACGTACAAATGGTGCTCGGAAGTTTGGGCCCGCGCTACGAGGCCGTTAATTTGCAAAAAACGGAGAGTGGTTTCGAATCAATGACCGTGAAGTCACCGCGCGACTTCTCCGCGATGGATATCATCTACACCCAAGGCGAAGAAGTAACCAGTCAAATAGAAGAGATCCAGGAAGCGATGCGAAACACCACGCTGACGGGTGACGACATCAAAAAAGTTATGGCCTTGAAAGAATTTGACGCTCGTTTCGAGATCTTTCATTTCGAAGAGACAGCGACTGCCACCGAAGATGATCAATTTCTCGATCCGGGTGGTTTACTGTTGGTACTCGAAGCACTCGCGGAATTATGTAATGGCGTCGCTTTAGACCCACAGTCCAACTCATTGATGTAATTTCCTGTACGGCCATTCTCTCCAAGGGTTTCCCGCCAAGCATGCGGAGGAAACCCTCGTTGGCGAAAAGGCCTGCCGAGAATGCCAACGATCGCAAGCTAGTCTTTTTTTTAAGCCCCGATTTCAACGCGTAAAGGCGACGGCTATTGCGGGGCGATTTTTCACTCGGGTTATTTGAGCAATGTTGCAAGCCAAAGAAATTAAAAATGGGGCCATTGTCGTATTCAATGAGGCTCCCGTCATTATCGAGTCGATCTCAGTACAGTCTCCGTCAGCCCGTGGCGCCGCGACGCTGTATAAATTTCGCGGTCGCAACGTTGTCACAAAACAAAAGGTCGACATCACTCTCAAAGGTGGGGAGAGTTTACCCGAGGCTGACTTTCAACGCCGGCCGGTCAAGATCATGTACAGCGATGCCACGCACATGCACATCATGGACCAAGAGGATTACAACCAATATTCGTTACCGCTGGAAGACTTACAGCACGAACTCAATTTTATCACAGACGCCTTAGAGGGCCTGCTGGGATTGATCTACAACGAGGAATGTGTGGGGATGCAAATCCCTAATACGGTGGAACTTGAGGTCACCCAATGCGACCCCGGTGTCAAAGGAAATTCGGCTACCTCGCGGACGAAACCAGCGACTCTGGAAACCGGCTTCATCGTGCAAGTACCCGAGTATTTAAAGCAAGGCGAGCGAGTCAAGGTAGACACACGCAGTGGCGATTTTCTGTCTCGGGCTTAAAGCAACCCATCGCAGCATTGATTCAAATTCGCGAAGCGGACACATCGCACAAAAGCTTGAGAGTCAGTTCTCCACTGCTAAAGCGGTCTTTAACAAACAATCTGGTCTTCTTCAGGTAACGCCTCGTGACGGACACCTTAGACCCTCTCCGTGACCCGCGACTAGGATTCATCGGAGTAGGAGCGATTGCCGAAGCTACCCTGGTGGGATTAATCCAATCGGGTTGCGAGTCGTCAATTCGCATCTCCCGGAGAAACGAACAACGCTCTCAAGCATTAACGCAGCGTTTTGCCAATGTCGTCGCAGATCCTGAAAACCAGTCAATCGTCGATCACAGCGATTGGATTTTTCTGTCGGTGCTGCCCCCACAGGCTCGCGAAGTTTTAAGCGCAATCGAACTACGTCCCGAGCAACGTTTAATCAGTCTCGTGGCCGGTATCACCCTTGCTGAATTGAGCACCTTGGCCCCCGGCGTGCAGTCCATTCAGCGGATGATTCCTCTGCCACCCATCGAACGGGGCGTGGGCCCCTTGCCCGTCTGCCCCCCCTGTGCGGATCTAGAAAGTCTGTTTGCGAATTGCGCGAACGTCATGGGTATCGATGATGAATCGCTGTTTTCCGTTTTTTCGGCGGCCAGTGGATTAATGGCGGCGCATCACTTCTTTGTTTGGAAAGTGGCAGAGTGGATGAGCCAGCAGGGCGTGAAGCCAGAAGATGCCACAGCCTATTCCAGCCACATGTTCGCCGCGCTCGCTGAAATTGAGTGCCACACGCCAGCTGACCAATTGCCCGGACTGGCGGACGCTTGCACCACGGCAGGGGGGTTAAATGAACAGGCTCTGCAGGAATTGCGTGAGTTTGGTTGGTTCCAAGCGGCCCAAAACCGCTTGGATGGCCTGTTCGATCGGCTGAATAATGGCCTTTAGCCGCTAGTTTCTCCCGGGTTTCAGCCCGATTTTGGTCGGTTTTGGAGTTTCCCGAAACCTGAATGCCCGTTGCGGGTTTATAGAAGAGACGGTTTTGAACGAATGGCGGTTGGTACGAGCCAACGAAATAGCCTGACGCATATCGCATTTATCGTTAATTTCCGCTCAAACCGTACCGAATCCCCACACGGCCAATGGAGAATCCAGCGACGGCGAATCGCAATCCCATTTGCACAAGCTCCGTTATTAAACTGGGTAAACCGAAAGCCCCCGAAAAAATCAGACTTTTCGAGGGCTGCCTATCACTAATCGACTTATAGCCTCCAAAAAACCGCGGAACACCCGGCGGTCACGATCTATGGAAACCTGCGACATTCTCTTTAAACACGGTCTTATTAACGAGGCCCAGTTAGTCCAAGTTCGTGGCAAGAACGGGGCCCACGTCAAATCTGCGATCGACTTGGGATATGTCACCGAGGAAAAAGCAATCCGCGCCCTGGCCGATGAATACGGGTATGAGTTCGTCGATTTAAGGACCACAGATGTTGATTTGGCACTGCTAGAGCAAGTGCCCCAACAGATCATCTTCAAACACAATCTCTTTCCAGTGCGTCGAGATAACGGGGCGATTTTAGTAGCGACCGTCGACCCCTTCGATATGTACCCCTTGGATGAGATCAGTGCCTTGAGCGGCTTGGCCGTGATTCCGGTATTGGCTGAGGGAGCAGAGATATCCAAGCTGATCAAGACGCATTTTGGCGTCGGTGGTGAGACAGTTGGCGGACTGATTCAGCAAAAAATTGAGCAAGACGGCGTCGAACTGCTCGAAGAAATCGAGACCGACGGTTCCGAACTATCCGAAATGGCCCAAGAGGCTTCGGTGGTCCGACTGGTGAATGAAATCTTGTTGGAAGCGATTGAATCGCGTTCCAGCGATGTGCATATCGAATCGCAGGCGGCAGGCATCGTGATTCGTTATCGCATCGATGGCATTCTTCACGCGCAACCCACGCCCCCAGAAATCAATCATTTCAAGTCTGCCATCATCAGCCGCTTGAAAATCATGGCGAGGTTGAACATTGCCGAGAAACGGCTACCGCAAGATGGTCGAATCAAATTAAAAGTACGCGGTCGCGAGGTGGATGTCCGCGTCTCGGTCATTCCGATGATTCACGGTGAAGGCATCGTGTTGCGTATTTTGGACAAGGGCGCGATGGTGTTTGATCTTCGCAACCTCGGCATGAACGAAGAGACCTACCAGATTTTCAGTAAGTTGATCCGCCTGCCTCACGGGATCATCTTGGTAACCGGGCCCACAGGTTCTGGTAAAACCACGACGTTGTATAGTTCACTGGTACAAATCAATGACGACGCAACTAAGATCATCACGACGGAAGATCCGGTTGAGTATCAATTGCCTGGCATCAATCAGATTCAGGTGCACTCGAAAATTGGACTGACATTCTCTCAATCGCTGAGAAGTATCCTGCGGCATGATCCGGATGTCGTGCTAGTCGGTGAAATCCGAGATTTGGAGACTGCCGAAAACGCGATTCAAGCGTCATTGACGGGGCACTTGGTGTTTAGCACCCTGCACACCAACGATGCGGCGGGAGCTTACACCCGAATGGTCGACATGGGCGTCGAACCCTTCTTGGTGGCGAGTACCGTGGAGGCCGTGATGGCCCAACGACTACTGCGACGACTGTGCATGCATTGCCGAGAAGCCTACACACCCACCAAAGACGAAATGCCTGACGATTTCCCTTGGGAACTGTTGGATGGGCGGCCTCTATACCGCAAAAAAGGCTGTCGAGAATGCCGTGATGTCGGTTACCGAGGACGAACGGGTATTTACGAATTACTGGAAACGACCGAAGCAGTCCGCGAACTTGCCAACGAGCGTGCCACCACCTGGAAACTAAAAAAGGCAGCCTTAGAACAAGGCATGCGAACCTTGAGAGATGATGCTTGGGGACGAGCCATGAACGGTGATTCCACGTTGGAAGAAGTCATGCGAGTCACCAAAAGCGACAAATTGATCATGGGCTAATAAGCGAAGGAAAGTAAATGCCCGAATTTGTTTACGTGGCGCGAAATTTAAGTGGCGAACGAATCACCGGCGAAATGTCTGCCGGGAACGAACGTGACGTGGTTTCCATGCTTTCCGGCAGGGAACTGTTTCCGATTGAGGTCAACGAGCAAAAGGAAAGCTCGGCTGTACGGATTCGTCGCCGACCCAATGCTCAGGCAATGACCAATTTCTACACGCAACTGGCAACGCTTTTGCAAAACGGCGTGCCCATGCTGCAATCGCTGAACATTTTGAAACAGCAATCCACTTCTGCGGTATTGGCAGAAGTCATTGCCGACGTGCGGACCCGCATCGAAGACGGTTCCTCCATTGGAGAAGCGTTTGCCAGACACCCCAAGGTATTCAACTCCATCGCCGTCAATATGGCCAAGGCCGGAGCCGAAGGTGGTTTCCTGGAGGATGCACTGGATCGCGTCGGACAATTTACCGAACAGCAATCGGATCTGAAAAGCCGAACGGTTGGGGCTTTGGTTTATCCCGTCGTGTTAAGCGTGGTGGGCTCTTTGATCGTAACGGTCCTGTTGGTCTATTTTGTTCCATTATTCGGCGAAATGTTCGAAACGATGAGACGCCAGGGGAATCTGCCCAAATTAACCGAAGCTCTATTGGGTTTCAGTGACTTTTTGACCTCCTATGGAATTTGGTTTTTGGGGATTCTGGCGGTACTTTTCTTCGTGATTCGGGTTCAATTAAATACGGACGCGGGGCAAAGGTTTGCTGACAAACTGAAATTAAAAATCCCGTTGTTTGGTCCGATCGCTCAGAGCTTGGCCGTGGCCCGATTTTGTCGCGTCTTAGGGACGTTACTGGGTAACGGAGTGCCGATCCTAAAGGCACTCGAAATCAGTCGGCATGCGACAGGCAACACGATCCTTTCGGATACCATTGAAACCGCGACAGAAAACATTACCTCTGGTGAATCGTTGGCAATTCCCTTAACCAAATCTGGCCAGTTCCCCAGTACCGTCACGGAGATGATCTCCGTCGCTGAGGAAGCAAACACGCTAGATACCGTTTTGGTCAATATTGCAGACGGTTTGGAAAAACGCACCAGTCGCAAATTGGACTTGATGGTCCGGTTGCTAGAACCCCTAATGCTTATTGTGATGGCAATTGTAATCTTGATGATTGTGGTTGCTTTGCTGCTACCCATTATGAATATGGGCTCAGCAATGACCTAATGGTCAAACCATTTAACTGACCCTCAATAGAAAACTTTCAAATACAGGAATTGAAGATGCGTAACCGAAAAAGAAATCGACGTCAGGCTTTTACTCTGATGGAAATCCTATTGGTAGCAGCCATCCTCGTTATTTTGGCTTCCTTATCAGCTGTCGCCTTCCGCAACATTGGTAGTCAAACCACAGCGACCCTGACACGTACTGAAATCGACGGATTTGATCAAGCTTCCGAAGCGTTTGCCATGCGTTACATGCGTCTGCCTTCCAACCTTGATGAATTATTCGTGGGGGTTAACGGCGAAAAGCCCATCATGAAAAAAGGGGATAAGCTTGATCCTTGGGGCGTGGAATACAAATTTGCAGTCGATACGGAAAGAGACATGGTCATTATCCAATCGGCCGGACCTGACATGTCTTTCAACACGGCTGACGATGTCACCAACGATCCCAACGCTGCTCAGAACCGACCTAACAATTAATTCTTGCGATTCTATTTCAGATGAGCACATTTCACCGTAGATCAGTCACACGAACAAACCGGAGGGCCACTGGCCGCTCCGGTTTTTCGCTGCTGGAAATCCTCATGGTCTTGGCCGTCTTTTTTATGATCACGGCGATCGCCATTCCTTCGGTGAACGATGCCTATGTCGGTCAACAACTTGTGGGTGCCGCCGACGTGGTGCGTGCTAGATTTGCGGAAGCTCGAGTCAAATCCATTGAGACCGGTGACATTTACGGTTTCTTTTACACCCCCGGCGGAGGGCAATACTTTATCGCACCCATGGTGCAAGGTTTTCAGTCCATGCAGAGCGGGGCTCAACCGAGCATTCGCCAACAGATGCTGAAAAACAGAGTGACATTCGCGGCGGGAGAGACGATCCAAGATTCTCGCAGTATGGACGCCATGGAAAATTCGACTGGGGAATACAGCTCGCTACGTCCTGTCTTGTTTTACCCCGATGGGACCTCACAGGATGCCGTCATTTTGCTGCAGTCCGTCCGGGGAGACGCGGTCGTGCAGGTTGAACTGCGGGGACTGACAGGAACCTCCTCCAAGACAAACGTGATGGACGCCGAGGCCGCACAACAATGAGCTCTCCAACCATCAGATCATGTAGCCGGCGACACGGGCTCTCGCTTTTGGAGGTCGTGATGGCGATCGCCATTATGGGAATCGCCATGATGATTATCAGTAATTTGGTCAGTCTCGGCACCAGAGCGGCGGGAATGACGAAATGGCGCAGTGAAGCCCAGATCCTTTGCAACACAAAAATGGCCGAACTCTCCGCGGGTGTTTTGCCGCTAGAAACCGTCAGCACGGCGAGTATTTCCGAGAATCCCGAGTGGGCTTATTCAGTGCAGGTTCAGTCCTCCGATCTTACCGGCCTGCTGCTTGTACAAGTGAGCGTCGCGCCGGTGAACATGTCGATTGATAAATTCGAACCCTTTTTACTGACTCGGTTAATTCCCGACCCTGACTACGAACCCGAACAGGCGATAGTGCAATGAACCGAACCGCTCGCCAATTTGAGGGGACTCGAAATCGCTCAGGCTTTACGTTGATCGAGGTCATGCTGGCGGTCACGCTATCCGCGTTTTTGTTAGGCATGATTTCGACGGCCGTTTATCTCAATGTACGCGTGTTGCAACAACAACAAATCGAGATTGAACGTTCGCAAATTGCCCGCAATGTATTGGCTTCCATGACCGGTGATTTACGGGCCGGCATCCAATACAAGCCCGCTGACGTCACCGGCTTGGATGCACTTTCGGTCTCCCAAGCGGCTATTGCAGGTTTGTTGGGGGGGATGGAAGGCGTCGACGCATCCGCGATGGAAGGGATGATGGGCGGTGCTGCGGAAGAAGAAACGGAGTCGACCGCCACACAAAATATTGCCAGCGGGCAAACGGAGGTTTTGCGACCAGGTCTCTACGGCAACGCCACCGAGATCATGATCGACATCAGCCGCTTGCCTCGAATCGATCAATACAACCCACTTGTCGTCGGCAGTTCGAGTAACTCTATCTCCCTGCCCACCGACGTGAAAACCATTTCATATTTCGTTTCAGAAGACTCGGAAGCGTCCGTGCAAATGCAGGTCGGCCAGGATCAAGGAACAGGCGGCGGCCTTTTTCGCCGACAACTGGATCGGGCAGTCGCTTCTTTTTCCAGTGACTTGGCAGCCTCTTTGGCCACGATGGGTAATACGAAACTAATCGCCAAAGAGGTGATTGGAATTCAATTCCGCTACTTTGATGGTGAGGACTGGGTAACCGAATGGGACTCCGACGAAGAGGGTGGTTTTCCAGCGGCAGTCGAAATCACAGTTCTAATTGATAATGAACGGGCAATCGCGACGGATACGCCGTATCGAATGGAACAGAACCCTGAAACGGGAAAAACCTATCGGACGGTGGTAAATCTTCCGGTTGCGGAGATTATCTCAGAAGAAGACGAAAGCGCGGAAGGGAGTGGTCGATGAACGTGGTCAGAATGACAAGCAAACCAAGCCAAACGGCTTCCCCAAACCGCCCCCGCAAGGGCCCTCTACAGCCCGCGGCGGGTGCCCGGGGCTTCGTCTTGATTGTGGTATTGGTAACGGTCGTTTTACTGTCAATATCCGCTTACACCTTTTCGCTTTTGATGCTTTACGAGCAGAAGGCCACCAAGTTGATGGGGCGGCAACTGCAATCGCGCTACCTCGTGGAATCCGGGGTGGATTTCCTTCGTCTCTACCTGTCCGTCGATGAGGCAACCCTTTATGAAATAGGCGGGGTCTGGGACAACGCCGATCAGTTCACGAATCAAATAGTCAGTGTCAATCCGCTGCGCCCCACGGAGATTGGCAGGTTTTCCATCATCGCCAGTAACCTTGATGACGAAGGGAACCCCGTCAGTTTTCGCGCGGGAATCACGGATGAATCCTCTCGCCTAAATCTCAACACCTTGACCAATGCCGACACGTGGCTGCCGGACTCGGGTGATGGAAACGGCGGCGGTGGCCGCCAACTATTGATGGCCCTACCTCAAATGACGGAAGATGTCGCCGATGCGATATTAGATTGGCTGGATGAGGACAGCGACCCCCGCGATTACGGTGTCGAAGATTACAGCAGCCAAAGCCCACCCTACGCATGCAAGAATGGTCCGATGGACAGCATCGAAGAGCTCTTGCTCGTCCGTGGTGTGACACCGCAACTTCTCTTTGGTTTAGATGCCAACCACAATGGCATTGTTGATTTAGACGAGCAATACGCGGCCGACGGCACCACGAGCTATGAACCGGAAATGCAACTCGGCTGGGCCAACTACCTGACCCTGTTCAGCAAAGAATCCAACCTGAACGGTGAAGGTCTCCAGCGGATCTACCTCAACAGCGATGACCTCGAGCAATTATACGATGAACTGCGATCTTCCTTCAGTGAGGAGTGGTCCAATTTCATTATCGCTTACCGAGTCAACGGACCTGCTGACGGCAGCGTGGAGACGTCCGCCGATCAACCGAATTATCTGGAAGCCGACCCGACGCAGCAAGCTTCTTTTACGTTTTCACAGATTCTTGACTTAGTCGATGCCCAAACCACTTTGGAGTTCACCGATGAGGAGGGGGAGACTCAAACCGCGTTATTGCAGTCCCCCGTCAATTCGGGAAACCTGGCTCAAACGCTTCCGTTGCTAATGGAAAACTTGACCACTGTCGACAGCGACAATATCCCCGGAAGAATCAACATCATGCAGGCACCTCGCGCCATTTTGGCGGGAATCCCGGGCATGACGGACGACATCTTGCAGGGGATTTTGGATTACCGCGAGTTCGAATTAAACGATCCAGGCCTGACCGACCTAAACAAAAAATATGAGACTTGGATCATGCTGCCGCCCACTCCATTGGTCGATCTGGAAACGATGAAGACAATGATGCCGTTTATTTGCTGTGGCGGCGACGTTTATCGGGCGGAAATTGTCGGTTATTTCGATGACAACGTCGCAACCAGTCGCGCCGAGGTTATTCTTGATACTACGGAACCGTTGCCGAGAATCTTGTTTTGGCGCGACAAAAGCCACCTGCAGCGTGGTTATTCCGTGGAATCGTTAGGCACAGATCTAAATACCCAGTGAAATGACCGTCGCTTTTAAGAAATCGCCGCACGCCATATTAGAAACCCCCTTTGAGTTATCAGCACCATGCCTTTGATCGCGATTAAAAAAGATAAAGAATACTTGCGAATTGCTGTCGCAAGTGGTTCTAAAACTTCAGGCCGCATCCAATTCGAGAGCGCAATCTCAGTTGAATTGGCGGGCGAGACGGAACCACTCTCGGCGGCAAGATTGGGAGACAAACTGCAAGCCGTTTTAGAAAAGATTGGCGCGCAGCGTGGCGAAGCAACCTTCATCGTCGCGCGAAGCGATGTAGAAATGGGCCAGTTTCAATTGCCCCTCGTGCCGGATGACGAATTGCCAGATGTGGTTCGTTTCCAAGCCCGGAATCATTTCACCTCAATCACCGAGGAATCGATTGTCGATTTTGTCGTGCTCTCCAAAACCGATAAAAATATTACGGTACTTGCAGCGGTACTCACCAGTGAAGCCTTGAAGAGAATTCACGAAACGATCGCCCCCACGGGATTGAAGTTAAAACACATCGTAGTGAGACCCTTCGCGGCGGCCGAATTGCTGCACACGGGTAATGCCGATAAGGGCTGTCGAGTCATCATTGAGATCATCGGTCGTGAAGCGGATATTTCGGTTGTGCACAACGATAAAATCGTTTTGTCTCGCACCGTTCGCGTCCCTGATTCCTATACCGTTGAAAAATTCGACGCCTGGCTTCCGGGTGAGATACGCCGCACCATTACGGCTGCCCAAGGGCAGGCAGGCGCCGAGGAAGTCCAATCAATCGTGGTTTGCGGCAGTGCTAACGAGCACGAACAATTATGCCAAGATCTCGAGAAATCCTTTCAAATTAAGTCGCATTTCGTTAAGCCTTTCGACTTGGTGCAAAAATCAAGTCGTTTTGAAACGCCCGCCCGAAACGATGGATTTGCGTCACTGTTGGGCAGCCTATTAAGAACGTCTGGAGAACCCAACCGCAATCTTGATTTCGTGAATCCTCGCAAACGCGTGGCCAAGAAACTCGACAAGAAAAAACTCTACAGAATCGCCGGCTTGGCGGCCGCTATTCTTATCCTTGGTGTTACCTCTATCTGGTGGATACTAGGCAATAAACAAGCTGAAATCACAAGCCTCCAGAACGCAATCAACGAAATCAGGCCCTACTCAAACCAAAACAAGGGGGCGATTCAAAACGCCGAAATCATTGACCAATGGAAGAGTCGCCAAGTCGATTGGCTGGAAGAACTTTACAAACTTAGTCACACCATCCCGGAACCGGATAGCACGCGATTGCTCAGACTAACTGCCAGCGCCAGCCGAACAGATACCGCCTCGATCGAATTGGTGGGGTTACTGAAAGATGCGTCCATTCGTAGTGTCAAAGAGACCCTCGAGGCTCGACCCTACCGAGTGGAACCCAAAAAAGTCTCACCGTCCAATGAGGGGGGATTCGCACAGCAATACACCGTCAGCCTTTTCTTCCCGTTTTCCGAAATCATGCCCAATGGAACAGTCGTTACGTTTGACGACAAATTGGCTGCGGAAATTGAAAAAGCGGCTAAACAAGAACGCGACGAAACAGAAGCCGCTCCAGAAAGTGAACTGGATATCAATACCGGCAAAGCAGATGAGAGGGCTGAATAAATCATGTTTGAGAACCTGAGTAAACGAGAGAAAAACATGGCGATTGTGGTCGCCTGCCTGCTACCGGTGGTGGTGGTGTTCTTTGGATGGACGTCTATTTCGTCTAACCTAAAACTAAAGAACAACGCAATCATAAGCCTCACACAACAGCTTAGTGATTTACAACTGGAACAAGTCAAAGGCGAATTAGCAACGGAACGACTTGCGAGCTATCGCGAAGAAAGCCTGCCCACGAACACCGAAAAATCCGTGACCCAGTATCAACTCTGGTTACAGGAACTGGTCGAAAGCACCGGCATGAAAGGGTTCGCAATAAAAATCAAAAATCGAAACGCTCCCCAAACAATCATTGGTTTCGAAAACAAACCTGTTTCGAATATCTATCGAATTGAAATCACAAAAGCCACCTGCACGGTCCGCCAACTCGTTGATCTCTTATTCCGGTTCCAACAAGCCAAACTTCTACAAAGAATCAACGAATTTGTGGCACGTCCAGTGGTTTCCGGTTCTGGAACTTCGTCGCGACCGACAGGTAAATTAATCATCGAACGTATTAATATCGAAGTCGTATGCCTCCCGGGATCGGACGAGACGAGGTTGTTTGAAACCGAGCAGCGCGAAGAAACAGAGCGTTCGTTAGATGAGTATTACAACATTGTGGCAAGTCGAGATGTTTTCGGGCTGCCCAATGAAAAGCCCGAGCTGGGTGTTGATGGCAGTCAAGAATTCGAAGTCGGCCGCAATGTTCGCGTTGATTTGGAAGGACGCGACGAAAACAGCAGTCAAGAACTGACCTACACCATTTCCGATTTGAAGTGGGAATTGAAAGACGAAAATGAAACATTCGACGAATCCAAGTTTGTACTTACCGACGGGGAGGTCGAACTAGGGCGCATCCCGGAGGGCGATTACAGTTTTCTGGCGAAAGTCACCGACAATGGCTGGCCCAACAAGTCGGATGAAAAGCGGGTGAGGATTGAGGTTTACGAAGAAGAGGTTGCGCCGCCGGAACCGGCGAGAATGGAAGCCAGCGATTCTTACATCTCCGGCAAAACAACCAAGGACGGAAAAATCGCCCAGATCTGGATCCGCATTAACCCTCAAGACAAACTGTTGATGTTGGTTGAAGGTGAATCCTTTGACTTAGATGATCAAAAATGGACCATCGATAAGATTGAAGAAGATACGGTCCTCATCGACCGCGCTGGGGAGCAGCTAAAGTTCCGTATTGGTAGTTCATTGGGCAAACCCGAATCGGCAGCAAAAGCAGCCGACTCGTTAGACCAAGAAAAAACCGCCAACAGCCTGTAGTTCCGGAACATCGCCCCGCCGAGCAACGCCCGGCAGGGCCACCGATTCCGCTAATCTTGGGTTCACGCTCTAGACCTGACTGATGACTTCTTGAGCGACTTTCACCAATTCACTGGAAGCTTCCTCACTTGAGGCCTCGCAAATCGCCCGCACAATCGGTTCCGTATTACTAGGCCGGACTAACAGCCAACGATCATGCCAGTCAAATCGCATCCCATCCAAGTCACTGACTTGCGCGTCTGAGAATTTGGCCTGCAAAGCCTCGTAGACTTGCGGCAATTTATCCCGATCCACCGTTGCCTTCGCTTTTTGGATCGAATATTTGGGTAGTTCACTGACCAATTGTGAAACCGATTTTTCGGTCAACGCCATTAACTCCAACACTTGAGTCATGGCCACAAAACTGTCGCGGACATAACCCACGAGAGGGTCGATCGGCCCCCCATTACCTTCCCCACCGTAGACGGCATTGACCGAGTGCATAACATCACACACGTTGGCCTCACCCACGGCGCTTAAATGACACTTGCAACCAAAACTCTCTGCAATGTCGATCGACATGCGACTGGTCGCACAATTAATCACGCAGTCACCTGTCTGCTGCATCAAACGCCGTTTCAACGTGAGTGCAAGCGTGTATTCCTCGCCAATGTAGTTTCCATTTTCATCGATGATCGCCAACCGGTCGGCATCGGGGTCTTGGCAAAAAACGACGTCGGCGTGCAATGATTTTGCTTGGGTTGCTACGCCTTCCAGGTTGCTGGCGGTGGGTTCTGGTGGATGTTCAAATTGACCGTCGGGACTGCCTCCCAAGAGAGTCAATTGGGTATTCAAATCGGTGAGAACGCTGCGCCCCATCACACTACCCGCACCATGATTGCTGTCCAGGACCACGGTATAGTTTCGTTTTCGAATTAAATCGACGTCCACTGTTTTAAAAACTAAATCTCGATGGTCTGCGGTCGTATCCTCAATGCGAGTGCGTTCCCCCACCTGTTGGTAATTGACCCACGCTGGTTCCTGCCGCATGGCGTCCATCACCGCTTGTCCAGTCGCCGCTCCCACCACTCGGCCATCAGGGCCAAATAGCTTAATCCCGTTATATTCCGGTGGGTTGTGGCTGGCAGATATTTGAATTCCCCCGGCCGCATTCAACTGTCTGACCAAAACACCGGTCGTCGGGGTAGCGGCCACGTCGCCATACAAGACGTCGTGTCCCATTGCGTTTAGGGCCGCTTGAATGGCCTCTGCCAACATGGGACCACTGGAGCGTCCATCTCTGGTCACGACGACAGGTCCGTCTGACAAAGTCGAGGCAAAAGCTACCACGTATTCCATAGCGCCGATGGGAGATAAACTCTCGCCAATCACGCCTCGCAGACCGGAGACGCTTATTATTGGTTTTTTCATTGTGTTATTACCGTTAGCCATTACGTTTTGGTCGTTAAGTTGAGCCATTTATGGCAGGTTGCCAAGTGGCCTCACGCTGCCGGAGTACCCGAGTATCGCTCGCAGCCAAAATCATGATAATCAAGGCTGTTCCGTATACCCTAGAATGACCAACTACCATGAACAATTATTCATCGACGATCGAAGTTTCCGCTGCCAAAGAAAAAGTTCTGGAAGCACAGCAATCGGGTAAAATTGCCGATTCTGCCGTTACAAATATTATGACGTGGCTAGAAGACGCGCGTTACGAGAAATATCGGGATGGTATTTGCCAACATATTGCCGAAGAGCAGTGGCAAACACTCGATGATGTATTCTGGACAGTGATTCCATTTGGAACCGGCGGCCGCCGAGGCATGATGTACCCCTTTGGCAGTAATGCCATTAACGAGCGGACCATCGGAGAATCGGCTCAGGGCTTAGCAAGTTACATTAAGAAGGTAAAACCCGCTGGCCCTTGGTCATTCGCCATTGGCTACGACACACGGCATCGCTCTCGAGAATTTGCCGAGCTTTGTGCTGGGATCATGGTGGCTAATGGGTTTACGGTTTACTTCATCGATGACTTCCGCAGCACGCCGGAACTATCCTATCTGATTCGTTACAAACAATGCGATTGCGGAATCATGGTAACCGCCAGCCACAATCCGCCTTCTGATAACGCGGTCAAGGTTTACTGGTCCAGCGGCGCCCAATTGGTACCGCCGCATGACAAGGCCGTGATTGATGAAGTGATGGATGTTGGCTCATTCGAGATCGCAAATTTTGAGGAAGCCGTTGCCGCTGGCCAGGTTGTTTTCTGTAAAGAAGAAACAGATGCCGCGTTGATGGCTGAGCACTTAAAACACACCATCGATGGACCGAGAGATTTCAAGGTCATCTTCTCGCCGCTGCATGGCGTGGGTGAATTCAATGTCCGCACGCTGCTCGAAGCGGTAGGCTTCCAAGACGTTGACATCTACGGTCCGCATCGTGAGCCCAATGGGGATTTCCCAAATGTCCCCGGCCATGTTTCCAACCCGGAGAACCCCCAAGTATTTGCTGAGATCATCGAATACGCCAAAACCTCAGGCGCAGAGTTAATTCTCGCGTCCGATCCCGACTGTGATCGCATGGGGGCCGCAGCGCCACTGACCCTGGACCTTACGGGAGAATGGAAAACACTGGATGGTAATCAGTTAGGCGCGTTGCTTTGCGATTTTGTATTGAGCCATCGTCAGCAGGCAGGTCAGGCCACGGACTCCGACTATATCGTCACGACACTGGTCTCTTCGATGATGACCACCCGTATCGCTGAGCACTACGCAACGCACTCGTATCGAGAAAACCTGGTCGGTTTCAAGTGGATCTGCGACGTTGTAGATAAAGTTGGACCGCAAGGGTTTGTGTTTGGCACCGAGGAATCGCATGGCTATCTCGTGGGTACTTATGCTCGCGACAAAGACGGCGCGGTGGCCTGTATGTTGATGGCCGAACTGGCTGCCGAGTGCAAATCACAAGGCATCTCGCTCCATCAAAAACTGGATCAGCTTTATGAAAAGGTGGGCTACCACCGTGAACGCCTATCGACCATCCGCATGGAGGGATCTGATGGCATGAAGCGTATGCAAGCCATGATGGATAAATTGCGTTCCGATGGTCCACAGACTATCGGCGGGCTCTCCATTACGGCCGTGGATGATTACTTGGCTGAGGAAACACGGTGGGCCGATGGCAGGACGACCGAACTATCTGGGCCTCAGGGCAATCTCATCATGATGAAAACCGACATACCTGGAAACTATGTCGCCGTCCGCCCGTCCGGCACCGAACCCAAAGTCAAGATGTACATGTTCACTTATGTACCCCCAGGGGAATTAGAGAATCTGGAGACTGCAAAAACAGATATGGACGACCGCCTGGACGCTTTCGACAAAGACATCCGAGCGTTTGCAGACACTGTGACGGTTTAAGATTATTCGTTTCGATCTTCCCGTTACAGCACTTGTTTACTTTTCGGATAGCTTCCCAAGACCGTTAATTGCTTGGAAAATGCGCGCACTTCGCCAATCAATTCAGCAAACTCAGGGTCTTTACGATGTCCCAATGCATCGACAAAGAACGTGTACTCCCAGTTAGCACCGCGTGTCGGGCATTTATCAATGTGCGTGAGGTTAATACCGGCTCGCTTAAAAACACCCAACACATCCGCCAGCGCGCCGGGTTTATCAAGCGTCGTAAACATTAAAGATGTTTTATCGTTTCCCGAGGGCTCCGTTTCCTGCTTCGAGACGATCAAGAAACGCGTTACGTTGCTGCGACGATCTTCGATTTGCTCAAACAGAGGATGCAAGCCGTAGATCTCGCCCGCTAGTGGACTACCGATGGCAGCGGTTCCTGCCTGGCGGTCAGCCTCGTGCTCCTCCCTGGCTCGCAAGGCACCACCTGCCGAACTTTCCACCGCCACCAACTCTGCTTCTGGATATTGAGTGGCCAACCATGCACGACATTGGGCAAACGATTCGGGGCGGCCATAGATGGTTTTCACCTCATGCGGTTGGCACTCGGTTAACAGACAACAATGGACCGCCAGTTGTAATTCGCCATACAACCGCAAGTCGGAGTGGTATTGTAGAAACGCATCAAGTGTCTCAGTGATACTTCCTCCTGTGCTGTTTTCAATAGGCACCAACCCGTAATCCACATGCCCTCTAGCGACCTCCTCAAAAACACCGGTGATCGCATGCAAGTCGTCAAATTCAACGCTCGAGCCGAAGTGCCGAGCGGCTGCCAAGTGGCTGTAGGTACCTGGCGGGCCTAAATAGCCGATACGAATGGGTTGCTCCAAGGCAAAGCTACCACTCATAATTTCACGATAGATGGCCTCAATGGTCCGCGGCAACGTCGGCCCGTCATTCAGTTTTTGTACACGGCTTAAAACTGCCGCCTCACGATGGGGCGAGTAAGTGGGCAGCCCGGTCTCGATCTTGTGTTTGCCGACATCCACCACAATTTTAGCCCGTTCGTTGATCCAATGAACGAGTTGTTGATCAACGTGGTCGATTCGTTTTCTAAGTTCGTCCAAGGGCGGCGGTGGTGTGGACATGGCGTTGTAGAAAGGGTTCAAGAGGGATAGGCTGGAGACGATGGATGAGCATAACAAAGCTGAGCCGAATACCGAAACGGAAAATGAGTCCGTGAATGCCGCTGAGGGTGGAAAACAGAGCCTTCCTCCCGCGGAGAAAGTACGCACCTTTCCACAATCGCCCGGCGTCTACTTAATGAAAGACGACAAGGGTCGAGTCATCTATGTCGGCAAGGCCAAGAACCTGCGTTCACGAGCCGGCAGCTATTTCCAAAAAACTGCTGAGCTGGAACCACGAACCGCAGACTGGGTGCACCAGATTGCCGACATCGATTACATGGATTGCGAGAGCGAAGTCGATGCGTTGTTGGTGGAATCACGGCTGATTAAAGATATCCAACCTGCTCACAACAAAGAGTTAAAAGACGACAAGTCGTTTCCCTACCTGCAAATCACCACCCACGAAGATTTCCCTCGTGTTGAGTTGACCCGCACGCCAGCACACAAAGGGGTTAAATTGTACGGACCTTTCCCCAACGCGGGTGCGTTGCGGGGTGCCATCCAAGTGCTACAGCGCATTTTCAAGTTTCGTACGTGCTCACTCGATATCGAT
>JAAEPL010000011.1 GCA_024232675.1 Planctomycetaceae bacterium | reverse complement strand
TTCAAAGGGGTGAGGCGATGCGTACTCACGCTTAACCGGAATCACTTTGCCATTTTGGTAATGCACGATGCCGCTCTGATGGCAAAGCAAGTTCCGCACTGTGATCTTATGCCCATGATCCGGAAACTCGGGAACATATTTGCGAACATCATCGTCCAAATCCAGCTTTCCTTGCTCCACCAGTTGCAACGCAGCAATGGCAGTCAACGGTTTCGAAACCGAAGCCCAGCGATACATGGTTTGCTTAGTGGCAGGCAGTTGATTTTCGCGGTCTTCAAAACCATAAGATCGGAGACCAACCACCTTCCCTTGCTGAATGATCCCCACGCACAAACTCACCAATTGCTGTTCCTGAATCTGCGATTCGGCAACCGCATCGACCCGTTGCAAAAGTGATTCTAGGGGCTGGTTCGATTGAGCCCATGCGAGGTGAGGGACCAGCAGTATCAACACCAGAATCCAGGGACGTAACATAATTAGGTCTCCCAATGCGGAACGAAAGGACTTTTTATACTTAACCGTCAGTGCGATTTACCGGGTTAATTCATGAGACGAATCAATGGCCTCGCCTCTCAGCAACGATTTATTAGACAGACAGCTTGGAACCCGACATCGCTTTGAGTTCCTTTTTGTCACACAGATAAAAAATCAAACCGATTCCGGCGATACTCAACAAGATGACTCGGAATCCCAAAGCGACGATAAACCCGTGACTGGCGTCCTGGTTATTGGAGAATGCCTGATAGAGGAAAGCGACCGCCGCTTCCATCCCACCAAGCCCACCGGGCAAAGGCACAGCATTGGCCACCATCGCAATCGGTGTGATCACAAAGTGATCTGCGAGCGTCGGATTATCAGTAAACAATCCTGAGGCCACCCCATACAACGATAGAGCAAACCCGACATTCACCAGCAAACTCAGCCCAAAAGCGGCCACCACGGCCCCGGAGTGACGTCGATAGGCCAGCACAACACTCACCAGTCGAGCGAACAGACCGCCAATCGATTTAATTTTGACGACCCGCTTATACAGTTTTGTTTTGTGGAAACGGGGGGTGAAAAAAAGAACGCCCAAGCCGACGAAGCCAATAATAGTTAACAGGATGGTAATCCTGCAGACCAAATGTAAGGCATCCAATGCCAGTTTACCCTCTTCATCTTGAGGTGCATTGATACTGCTGAAATCCGTGAGCAAATAAGCAACGGAGGCAAAACTAAACATCGCCAATAACCCGATGGCTCGATCAAAAATAACCGAAGCGACGGCTTCCGCCGCTCGCCCCGGTAATTGTTTTGCTAAGAAAACCGATTTAACGGCATCCCCGCCCAGCACACCGATTGAGATCAAATTCATGAGATTCCCCAAGAACCCGAGTCGCACGGCGTCGTAGTAGGTGAACTTCAGATCCAGTGCACGGACCAAGATGTACCAGCGGAAAAAGGAAATCAAGAAGGTGGTCAGTCCTGCTGCCAGCGCGAACAACAACCAACCGTAATGTTTTTGCGACGCCCACAATTCGTTGAACTGATCATCTTGTTTGGCTTGATAATAAAGCAAACCCAAGATGACAAATGAAATGCTCCATTTCAGTAAAGTGAGCAAGCGTTTTCGGGTCTTTGGATTCATGTTACCGATGCGTTATGGGTTGGTTTGCTCTGAGTGTTCGCAAAAGATGAATGCTGGCTGGGATGGCACCTTAGTAATGGGCGGCCCATCCTGAATGACTTCAATTTGAGCGCCGCGTTCCGCAGAAATCCTAAGTCGTCAACTCGGCCATCACGGCATTTTTTCGCCAGTCTATAATTTGCATCTCCACGTTACGACGTCCACGAAACTCGTTGATGGTTGGCTTAAAGGCAAAATCATAAACACCCGCTTCCCAGTCGAGTTGCTCAGCCCACTCACCTCCGCCGAAGGCAACCGCCCGCATCGTCACATCCTGCTGGGAAACCTGCAGAGATAGATGTCTTTCGCCACCACCAATTTTCTTGGGAGGTGCCGTTAACTTGACGCCACAGGCGCAAAACACGGGTCGTCGATTCGCCATGCCAAAGGGGGCTAACTTGTCCAAGTCGAGCATCGTGCGTAACGTTAAGTGGCTGAGGGGTACTTCCAAATCAATCTTCAGGCTGGCCTCAAAATCCTCAGGCACCGTGTTTTCAGAGACATATTGGCAAAACGCATGGCGAAAGTTTTCTATCTCTTCGTCCATGACGCCTAATCCAGCAGCCGCCCGATGCCCGCCACACTTCACCAAATGCTCGCGGCACGTATTGAGTGCCTCGAAGAGGTTAACGTTGCCAGCGGTCCTGCCAGAGCCCGTAGCAGGCTTTCCACAGGCCACCTCTTCCTGTGCAATCAAGATCGTTGGGCGATTGTACTTTTCGGCAATTCGCCCCGCGACAATCCCAATAACTCCCTTGTGCCAATCGCGGCTATTCAAAACCAACGCGGGTTCGTCAGCCAGGTGCTGTTCCGCGATCATTTTATTGGCCGACTTTTGAATTCTGCGTTCCAAACTTTCTCGACTGCTATTCAATTCGTGAATGTACTCTGAGAGCGCTTCTGCTCGCTGAGGTGAATCGGTGGTCAGCAGTTCAACGCCTAATTGAGCTTGGCCTAATCGCCCCGCAGCATTTAATCGAGGCCCGATACAGAAACCGATGTCTTGGCTATCCAAAGCCGATTTCTGATCCAGCTTGTTTAATTTCATCAGGTGCCGCAAACCCGTCACGGTTTCGTGGTGCATGAAGACTAAACCGTGAGCCACGATCAAACGATTCTCGTCCAACAAAGGTACGACATCCGCCACGGTACCGATCGCTGCAAGTCCCAGAGCAATCAGTAAAAAGTTTCGTTGCGCGTCGGAAACCTTTTTGTCTCCGGAGGCACGCTGGCAGAGTGCCCAGGCCAACTTGAGCGCAACGCCGGCGCCACACAATCCAGCAAATGGATACTCGTGGCCGGGCAGGGCAGGGTGCACGATGGCGACTACGTCCGGCAGCGTCTCACCAAATTGGTGGTGGTCGGTGATAATTAAATCCATACCGAGTTGCTTGGCCGTTTCGGCTTCGTGAATACTGGAGACCCCGCAATCGACGGTTACGACTAACTTGGCTCCTTCTTTGTGTACCTTTTCCAAAGCTTGATCACTTAATCCATATCCGTCATCAAGTCGGCTGGGTACGAAATAGGTCACGTTGCCACCTAGCATACGGATACAGCGCACCAGAATCGCCGTGGCCGTCATTCCATCTGCATCGTAGTCTCCGTAGATGCAAATTTTTTCGCCGCTCTGAATCGCCTCGAACATGCGTTCCGAAGCTTTGTCGACGCCAGGCAGAAGCAGGGGAGCACGCAGATTCTGAAATGGCTTGTCCAGAAACTCAGCAATCTGATGGCGATCGGTGATCCCGCGAGCTGCCAGTAATTGAGCCACCACAGGGGAGACGCCGTTGGCCTTTTCAATGCTGGCAACCAACGCCTGGTCATGAGGTCGAACTTTCCAGGTCTTTTGCATATCCCATCCTTGCATTCAGGCCATAAAAAATGGTTTGCCAACAATTGTCGACAAACCAGTGGAATTCAAAATGCGTTAGCAGTCAATTGTGCGTGCCAATTGTGAGTGACAATTCTCAGCAAATCGCACAATGCCTAGGCGTGCCAAAGAGCAAGGCCCTGATACTACTTTTTCTTCTCAACATGTACGGTGTGCTTGCGGAGTCGAGGGCAAAACTTTTTGACCTTCAGCTTTTCCCCGCCGGGCTTCTTACGCACGGTGTAGTTGTAATCGCCAGTCTCCTCGCATACGAGGTGCATGACTTCCAACTTCCGCTTGCCTTTACTTTTTGCCATGGTCAAAACTCCAAATCTAAGCTGTCATTTGAGCGTGGAATTGTAGCGAATCTGCCCGCCGAGGGTAATGGGTAATTTCCGGGGTTTTCGGTGGCTGAGAGTCCGCAAAGTGCTTGTTTCAAGGGTTGCAGTGGACCCGAGGGCTCAGTTCCTGCTAAAAGCTCTTCAGCGACCCATGTTTTCCCGAGGAATAGGAGTAATCCGTGAGACGGTTGGCCGGCAAAAATGCAATTATTACAGGGGCAGCATCCGGAATCGGGCGAGCCATTGCCATCGAACTGGCCCGTAAACAATGCAACCTGTTTCTTATCGACGTCAATTCCCAAGGACTGGACGAAATATGCCAAGCGACCCGGTATTTCGATGTCGAGGTCCATTCCTGCTGCATTGATTTGGCAGAACCCACGGAGATCAGCCAAGCCGTTCGCGAAGCCACGGCCCAATTCCCGACCATCGATATTTTGATCAACAACGCGGGAATTTGTTATTACGGTAAATCGGTCAACATGACGCAGGATCAGTGGTCCAAGATTTTGGCCGTCAACCTTTCAGCTCCCATGCAACTGGTCCACGAACTGTTGCCGCACCTGTTAACGGAAAACCAGTCACATATCGTCAACGTTGCCAGCATGTATGGCCTGTTTGTCACTTCCAAATGCACGACCTATCACGCCACCAAATTCGGCTTGGTCGGCTTCAGTGAAGCATTGCGTGCAGAGTACAAACGGTTTGGCTTGGGTGTCACCGCGATTTGCCCCGGGTATGTGGCCACCAACCTGTTGAACTCGATGGAAAACCAGGACGCTCGGGCTACCCAAGGCTTCCCCCGTTGGATGCGTTGTTCACCGGAAACGGTCGCCCGCCGAACCGTGCAAGCCATTCATCGCAATAAGCGGATGGTCGTGATCACGCCTGCCGCCAAAACTTGCTATCGATTGAGACAGTGGTTCCCTGGGGTGATGGCGTCAATCGCTGCCATGGGCAGACGTAAGCAATTCCAAACCCACTTGCGACAAATCAAAATTCATCAACCGGAAACTCAGCACAAGCGTGCCGCGTAGCCGAAACTGGGGCACCGAGATTGGTAACCGCCTTAGGTCGTTGCCGAGAGCAGCCTTCAAACCAGGTAACGACTGGCCCATTGGTGGATCATGTCAGCAACGTAATTCACGTCGTCAGGACGTTTGACCAACAAATGATCCGACCCATCCAAGGTCACGAAGCTTTTGGCGGAATTAACCGAATCAAACATCTTCAAACCCCAACTGTAGGGCAGTGTTTCATCTTGAGGCGAGTGGAAGATTAGAATGGGCAAACGTAACTCGCCCACCCTTTGCTCGATGTCGTAGCTCAGCAGGTCATCCAACAACTGTCTCTTCAGCGTAAACTCGAATCCCCCGATGGTTACCTTTCCACTACCCTCGCGGGCGATTTCCGGACAGGATCGATCAAGAAAGGCAGCCAGTCGCTCCGTCGAGCTTGGTGAGGCAATCGTCACAACGGCTTTGGCCGACGGAACCTGATTGGCCATAACGGCCGTCGCGGTGCCTCCCAGACTATGCCCCACTAACAATTGAGGAGCTTCGTGTTCCCGTTCCAAAAATTGCGTAGCAGCCAGCAGATCAGCACAGTTGGTAGAAAAGTTCGTTTCGGAGAAATCCCCTTCACTGTCCGCCAAGCCTGTAAAGTCATAGCGGAGAACAGCGATCCCATGTTCGGCCAAGCGGCGACTGACGCGAACCGTCGCCTTGAGGTCCTTGGTGCAAGTAAAACAATGAGAAAACAAAGCGTAGGCGCGGACGTCTGCAGTCGGCATTTCCAGAATACCGCTTAACTTTTGCCCTCGACCATTATCGAAGGAGACTCGTTGGCTGGTTCGTTTCATAAAAGAAAAGCAGGCCTCGCTTGCCATCGACAAACGAAGCCTGCTGAATAAATCTTCGCTAATGGATTAATCCGACTAGTCTACGATCAAACGATTAGCAATCGTAGTACATGCAGAACTCATACGGATGGGGACGCAGACGCATCGGATCGATCTCGTTTTCGCGTTTGTAGTTAATCCAGGTATCAACGACATCCTGAGTAAACACATCGCCTCGCAACAAGAACTGATGATCACCCGCCAAAGCGTCGATCGCAGCATCCAAGGAGGCTGGCGTCTTGGGTACATTCGCCGCTTCCTCAGGGGGAAGGTCGTAAATATCCTTGTCCAACGCTTGACCTGGATCAATCTTGTTTTGGATCCCATCGATGGCTGCCATCAGCAACGTCGAAAAGGCAAGGTAAGGATTGCAGCTTGGATCCGGACAGCGGAACTCAACGCGTTTCGCTTTGGGCGAAGGGCTGTACATTGGAATTCGGCAGGCGGCCGAACGATTCCGCTGCGAGTACGCCAAGTTGACGGGGGCTTCGTAACCCGGCACCAACCGCTTGTAACTGTTGGTCGTCGAGTTAGTGAATGCCAGAATCGCCGGAGCGTGTTTGAGAATACCACCGATGGCATACAACGCCATCTCGCTTAACCCTGCATATTGGTCACCCGCAAACAAGGGTTGATTGTCGGACCACAAGGAAAGATGCACGTGCATTCCGGAGCCATTATCACCGTAGATCGGCTTGGGCATGAAGGTCGCGGTCTTGCCGTGACGCAGTGCGACATTTTTGATGATGTACTTGTACTTCATCATATCGTCAGCCATCGTCACCATCTCATTGAAACGAAGGTCAATTTCGCTTTGCCCGGCAGTACCCACTTCGTGGTGTTGGCACTCAACCTGCAAACCGCAATCGATCAATGTCTGCATCATGTCGTTACGGACATCCATCAAATGATCGTTGGGCGGCACTGGAAAGTAGCCACCCTTGTAACGGATCTTATGGCCCAGGTTGGGGCCCTCATCCTTGCCACGATTCCATTCAGCTTCGATGCTGTCCAAGTGGAAAAATCCACTCTGGGGCGATTGGTCGAATCGCACATCGTCAAAAATGAAAAACTCAGCTTCGGGACCGAAAAACGCCGTGTCGGCGATGCCGGTGCTTTGCAAATAAGCAACTGCTTTTCGTGCGATGTTTCGCGGGTCGCGACTGTAATCCTCGCGGGTGATCGGATCTTGGATGTTGCAGATGAAATTCATCGTCGACAATTGCGTGAAGGGATCCTTCCAAGCCGTCTCAGGTTGGGGCACGATCAACATGTCGCTCTCGTGGATGCCCTGCCAACCGCGAATACTTGACCCGTCAAAACCAAGGCCATCCTCGAACGAATCTTCCGTCAGGTGGGAAACAGGAATCGTCGTATGTTGCCATTGACCGATAAAATCCATAAACCGCAGATCAATCGCTTTGATGTCATCTTCACGGCACTTCGCGAGTACCTCTTTGGGAGTCATAGTGTTCTTTCAGTTCGTATCTCAAAATTGATGAAAAAGGCTGGCTTTGGCAGACGGGCTCAAAACCGCTCAGGCCCAAAGAGCGGAAGGCTCCAGGAAAAGCCCGGCTGCACAAAACAAAACGCAGCGATCCGTTATTGCAACTGTGAGGCCAATGCTTGAAAATCTGTGGAAATAACTTTCGCACCCAGTAAACCCCGCGTGAACGAAATTCGCTGGGTAATCGCATCGCCCAAAACGCGCGCAATTCGCGCGATTATTGAGCAACATCAAAATCAGAAAGGGGAAGTACTCAGAACTCAAAACGGAGGACTTCCAAAAATTGCATGACGGAAACTATCACTCGTCGCCCGGACGTCGATTCCGACTGGGCCGACCTCGCAGCCCAATTCGACGTTCGCAAGGACACGATATACCTCAACCAAGGTTCGTTCGGCATCTCACCGCGAATCGTTCGTCAAGAACGCCGGCGTTGGATTGATGAACTCGATTGCCAACCGATGGATTTTTATGTGCGTGAATTCGAACCGCTGTTGGCCAAGACGTTGGATCAACTCGCGCAATTTTTGAACACGGTCAAAGAAAGTCTGATCTTTGTTGAAAATGCCACCACCGGCATGAACATTGTGGCTGACAGCTTTCCTTTGATTGCTGGTGATCAGGTCGTCAGCAACAATCACGAATACGGCGCCGTTCACCGCATTTGGGATCGCGCCTGCGAACGAGCGGACGCTCAGCATCGCATCGCACGCCTTCCCGACATCTTTGAATCGCACGAACAGGTTGTGGAAGCCGTTTTCGCGGAAGTCAACGAACATACCCGCCTGATTATCGTTAGCCATATTACGAGCGCCACGGCTTTGATTATGCCGGTCCAAGCCATTTGTGATCGCGCCGGTGAAATGGGAATTCCCGTGTGTATCGACGGGCCACACGCACCCGCTCATGTCCCCCTCGATCTAACCGAATTGAATTGCGCGTTCTACACTTCCAGTTGCCATAAATGGCTATGTGCAACACTCGGTTCCGGGTTTTTATACGTCCATCCGGAATTTCAGCACCAGGTGCAACCTCCGGTAAAGAGCTGGGGAAGGTTACTGCCGGCGATGCCCGAGGAGTGGTTCGAGGAATTTATTTGGCCCGGCACACGCGACCCCAGCAGCTATCTCAGCGTGGGTACCGCGATTGACTTCATGCAATCCGTCGGTCTCTCCGCATTTCGAGACCGCACCTACACGATGGCGCGACAAACCGCAGCAGACTTGATGGAATTGACAGGCACTGTGCCCTTGGGCCGCGACCCGATTTTCTACGGGACGATGGCACACGTCCCTCTACCCGAGGGTGACTGGAGCCAATTCCAGATGAAATTATGGCAACAGGCAGGCATCGAAGTTCCCATTATTTCATTCGAAAACCGCTATTTTGTCCGCGTTTCTCACCATCTTTATACGACACGCGAGCACTGCGATACGTTGCTTGAGGAGATCCGCAAGGCACTGGCTTAACTCGAAAGATCGTAAGACGAAGGCGTGAATCACGCTCACTTTGATGATTCCCAACAGGAATACCAACAGCAGCAAAAATCGAAAGCAGGCCCCAACGATCATCGGGCCTCAAAAGCAGACACTCCGCAAACGCACTGTTTTGGCGGGGTGCTCGCCAACCGGCGGGCGTTCATTTGACCATTCGCGCTACCGCAAAGATAACGCCAGCACTGACGATCGATTTGGCAGACCACTCCAATTCGATCAACTTGCCATCGGCAGCGATATATTGATTGCGAAAATTGACTACGGGCTCCCCCTCAAACAACCGCCCCATCGCATCAGCCGTACGAATTTTGTCCTTTTCACAAACAAAGTCGATAACCGGACGCTTGAGGATTTCTTCCTTCTTGTATCCGAGTACACGCGTGAAATTTTCGTTTACCCTTTGAAAAAAACCGTCAAAACCTGCGATGCAAAAGAGATCTAGAGACAACTCAAAAAACCGAGTCATGTCTTGCTCTAAGCGATCCTGCACGGAGTCTGAATACGCGGTCATTTCATTGGCTACGAATGATGCGTCGGAAGGTCGCTCTTCCGGTGACACACTCATGCACTTTTTTGCCAGTCGGATGAGATGGGGGTCAGCTCCACAGCCATCCAATCGTTTCATGGCAGGAGCCAGAATGCCACATTGGGCCTGCATGAGTACTCGGAATCGATCTTTGCCAACATAGGGTGGCCTCCCTGTCAGGATCTCACACAAAATCGAACCCAGACAAAACACATCGGTCCGTTTATCGACGGTATCCGCACGAGCTTGTTCAGGTGCCATGTATCTCAATGTTCCATGGACATGATTGGATTCATCCTCGAACACGGTCGTGTTTTCTAAGGAATAATGACTCAAGGCTTGCTGTGAGGACTCCACGTTCAGACAACGTGCCAAGCCCCAGTCCATGACGTGTACTTCCCCGAAAGCTCCCACCATGATGTTGGCTGGCTTTAGGTCGAGGTGGATAATCTCTTTGGTGTGGGTGTAAGCCATCGCCTGCGCGACCGCCGCAAAAATGCCGAGCATCGAGTTCCCAGCATCTCGATTTTCGTCCCGGTGGGCCAAATAGTGACCGAGCGTCTCGCCCTTCACTAATTTCATGGCGTGAAAGGGGCGCTCATCTTCGGTAATACCGCATTGATAAATGTGAGCAATACCAGGGTGCTGCAACCTGCCCATGATCGCTGCCTCGTTGGAGAACTGCTGGATTGCCTCGGGCAACCCTTTGTATTCCTCACGCAGTATTTTGATGGCGATATGTCGGTTGAGTTCCAGGTCGAGGGCACGATATATCACTCCCATGCCCCCGCGACCGATTTCGTTTTTCAGGTCATAACGACCAAACGTGTTAACGGTCCGAGGTTTTGTATTTTCAGCAGGTTCTGCATGCCCCGCTTTAAATTTGGAAAGACTTGATCCGTTTGTCGAATCCAAGTGTTGCTCCCACCATTTCACCCACTCATGAATCGAACATCATCTTAGGGATGCGAATCGCTAAAACTAGTGAAAATTTCGCTTTCGCGCGTCTTGCACCCCAGCGCCCCTGTGCCGTTTCAGTGCCGGACGCGAATTTCAGGCGAGCCATCCCTGAGTTTAGGCTGATCCTGAACAATACTGGTTGGTCTGAGGCAATTGCCTGTGCCGCGAAATAATGCGTATTTGACCGAGACTTCGTCTCATAAAACCAAAATGATGGTGAAAAAAAATTTCCCGAGAAGAAATCCAGTAATTGTTTCGTCTTTTAAGACATTGCCTCAGCCAACCAGAATACCCACCAATGCAGTGTTTTAATCGAATCCCACGTTCGAAATAATTGGGAATGTGATATTTTCCGCCCCTGCGACACGGTCAATCGCCTATCCGGGAAGTCAAATTCAAGGAATAATGCAAGTATGTGGCCAGAACAGGAAAAAACGGAAGCTCTACTCGAACAAGCTCGTCAGGGCGATGAAGATGCCATCAATTCTCTAATTGATCGACATCGAAACGCGCTTAGACACTTAGTGAGAATGCGGCTCGACCGAAAAATTCAACGACGAGTTGATGTCAGCGATGTGGTTCAGGACGTCTTAATCGAGGCAAATCGACGCCTCAAGACCTACCTAGAAAACCCCGTCATGCCGTTCCATCTGTGGGTCAGGCATATCGCCCGTGATCGCATTATTGACGCTCACCGCCGGCATCGCGGCTCGGCAAAACGCTCGGTCGATAAAGAGCAACCGATGGTAATTCCCGGTGGATTTGACCAAAGCTCGATCATCTTGGCGGCCCAACTAGTGGATCGGGAAAAGACGCCAGCAGCCAGCATCATGGAAAAAGAGCTGGCGAAACGCGTCGAAGAGGCCATTACGGATCTCGATGATCTGGATGCTGAAGTCATCGTAATGCGACATTACGAACAACTGACCAATCAAGAAATTGCTCAGGCGTTAGATCTTACGGAACCGGCTGCCAGCATGCGTTATTTGCGGGCGGTGCGCCGGCTTCGAGACCTAATGCAGGGTTAGCAGAACCGATGACCGCTTCTGAAAAACCGGAACCTGCCTCCTCCGCCTCGGCTCCCCAATCCACCGATAGCGAGCTTGATTCTCATGAAGCTCGTTTGGCAATGCTGTTTGCAGACCTAATGGACCGGGTACAGAAAGGGGAGGCCGTCGATCTTGGCGCGACCTGCTCGAAACACCCGGAGTTTCAGGAGGAACTGAGACAACTCTGGGGCACCATCATGGTCACCCACTCGGTGGGCAAAGACCAATCCCACAGCGGTGAAAATGAAGAAAACGTAATAGCTCCGCCACTGGAATTGCCATCACGATTTGGTAATTACACGTTACTGGAGGAGATCGGGCGGGGCGGCATGGGCGTGGTTTACCTAGCCCGGCACGATGAAACGGGGAACGAATTCGCGTTGAAGATGATCCTTCATGGCGATCAAGCCTCAGAGACCACCCTGCGAAGATTCCATGCTGAGGCAAAAGCCGGCAAAGGCATGGACCATCCTAATATCATCAAAATTGTTGATGTGGGACAGCAGGATGGCCGAGCCTTTTTCTGCATGGAGCTGATCCACGGGGAAACGCTTTCGGAACGCCTTGACCGAGGCCCGATGCCGCCTCGACAGACCGCTCGGATATTGATGCAAGTCGCACGGGCTATCGACTACGCGCACTCTCAGGGTGTTTTGCATCGCGATCTCAAGCCCTCCAACATTTTGATCTCCGACGAAAATAACAGACCCTATGTCGTGGACTTTGGCTTAGCCCGCGACGTAACCGCCAACGAATCATTGACGCGTACAGGCTCGGTCATCGGAACCCCCTCTTACATGGCACCCGAGCAAGCGGCGGGAGCCAGAGGCCAAGTCGGGGCCTCTAGTGACGTCTACAGCCTAGGGGCATTGATGTACCACATGCTCACAGGACGTCCTCCGTTTCAGGCAGCCTCACCGGTCGATACCGTGCTGATGTTGCTGGAACAGGATCCGATTGCGCCACGTGTTTTGAATCGAAATGCCGACCGACAACTCGAAATGATCACGATGCGTTGCCTGCAAAAACCGCAGGACCTGCGTTATGATTCTGCGGGCGATTTGGCAAACGATTTAGAGCGTTATCTCAATCAAGAATCTGTGACCGCTCAACAAGGACGATTCGGCCACGTGATCGCCAGCGTCATGCGGGATACGCACAACGCGAACGTCATGGAGAATTGGGGCAAGCTGTGGGTCTGGCATTCCTTTGCTTTGTTCATTGCCTGTGCTGCCACGCAAATCATGTTTTGGTTTGGGGTTACCAATCGTTGGGCCTACGAACTTCTTTGGATGGCAGGATTTGGTGCCTGGGCGATGGTTTTCTGGACCATGCGACGACGCATGGGACCAGTGACCCTGATCGAACGTCAAATCGCGCATCTTTGGTTAGGAAGTATTATTTGCATTGGCGCGATATTTCCATTCGAAGCCTATCTTGATCTTGGTGTCTTAACATTAGCTCCTATTCTAGCCCTGGTTGCCGGCATGGTTTTTCTCGTGAAAGCGAGCATGTTGTCTGGCAGCTTTTACATCCAAGCCGGGGCTTTATTTGCTTGCGCGGTTGTCATGGCGTTATTTCCAAATTGGGCTTTGCTCATTTTTGGCACGGTATCCGCAGCCTGTTTTTATGTTGCCGGTATTCGTTATTACCCGCGTGCAGAGAGAGCCAATTGATTGCGTTCTCAGGCACTTGTATGACGCCAAAAACGCCTGCCTCTTTTTACGCTTCCGAGAGCTAAATCCCTGCTCGCCACAGCCCATTCTTCTTACGGTGGTGTGACTGTCGCCGCCAGTTTTGCGGCCGTTCTTAGGCCTTTCCCATTAATTAGTTGGTACTGATTGTGAGGGCACTGCGCGCTGGCCAATGTTGCGTTTAGACCACAATCACTACCTCCCTCAAAGTTTTTCGCACTTCCTTGAGCCTCAAAGTTTGACTGACCTGAATAGTGGCTTAACTTTCAGGTGAACGCGGTCTCGCCCGCTTTCTGAGTTGGTACGGCAAACCAACTTGAAAGGACCACTGCAAATTGCGGCGGTCAGAATTTTGCCTGCAACGTTCCTTCATCGGTTGAAGGGAAACGTTGGGACATCGCTGGATTTAACAGGCTACGTTGCCAAACGGCAGTGATTTCCGCGAACCCATGGGTTTATGTGGGTTGAATTGCAATTCGGCTCACTCACACATTGAGATTTTTTTTCAAATCCTGTCGGAGGACACAATGAAGAATTTTGCTTTGAAAGTAGAACGGTTTTTAAAATCGGAAGACGGCCCCACGGCTGTTGAGTACGCCATCATGTTGGCTCTTATCGTCATCGTTTGCTTGACTGCAATCCAAGCCATCGGTACGAACGCATCGGCAGCATTCCAAGATATTGCTGACGATCTGAATGACGCTCGCGGTGGTAACACCAACTAACCTTCGTGGCTAGCTGATCCCTGAGATCATCCAAGGCCCACCGCAGACAATTGTTTGCGGCGGGCCTTTTTGTGATTTTTAGTTTCGCCCGGTAATAACACCTGGAGCAATCGTATGTATCCCGTCATCCCAGCTGACAATTACGTTCACGCATTTGAGGTGGTTTGTTGTTTTTTCACCATCATCGCCGCTTTTGCGAGCTACATTTCCTTGGTGCGTGTATAGGGAAACTTCACGGATTAACACGTTGAGGTTGCCCAGACCTTTTAACAAAACATTAGTTGTCATTCGCCGCAACAACTTGGACCCCCCATGTTCACGGCCGCGACAAGCGGCTCACCCCCTCGGAGAGATTTAGAATGACAGTTTTAGAGACATTTTTTTCGGGTATGGCCGAGAACTGGCCCTATTGGCTTGTTAGTTTTGTGTTGATCGTGGCTGCCGTCATTGATGGCATTCAATTGAAGGTCCCGAATTGGTTGACCTTCCCCATGATCATCAGCGGTTGGGCATTCAGTGCCATGGCCTACGGCATGGCCGGTGAGGGCTGGTATGTCGGTCTGGGTTGGTCTCTGGCCGGAACGGCAGTCGGACTGTCCTTGCTTTTACCCGCTTATTCCGTTGGCGGCATGGGAGCGGGCGATGTCAAGCTGATGGCTGGCATCGGAGCTTGGGTTCACTGCTGGATCACTTTTTACGCCTTCTGCTTGTCGGCCATCGTGGGGGCGGTAATTGCCATCATCATGGTTTGGCGTTCTGGAAAAATGAAGAAACACTCGGGTCAATTCGCTTCAATCATTTATGAGATTGCCACGATTAAGAACCCCGACAAATTATCAGCGATCGCGGCGGAACGTAAAAGCACGATGATGTTGCTGCCTTACGGAATCCCCATCGCGATTGGAACCATCGTGTACTTCGCTTGCACTGGGTTGCTGATCTGATGACGAATCAGTCTGGGTAATCCGTACGGTTTACCTAACTCAATTAAAATAAGAGACGGTGGGATTGTGCGGGATATTTTTGGTGTCCGGCACGACCCAACAGTTATGAATATGATGGTAATCAAGCGTCGATGCAAACGATGATAGTGCCATCAATCCAAAAATGAGCAGTGCCTGATTATCATCAGGCTATTGCTGGTTGAGGTGATTTTGGGCTCGCCCTGTCTTTAAAGACCAATCACGGACATGCGGTTCTACGGAACCATTAAAGACAACCAAACCCGCACAACTTAATACGCATTGATTCGAGGAACTCTTCCATGAAATCCAAATCCATTTTTTTGATGGCTGTATCTTTGGGTTTTGGCCTGGTCGCCGCTATTGGCATCACCCAAGTCATGGGTCGCAGCAACAGTCAGGGACCTACCAAGGAAGAAAAGAAGTTATCCATTCTGATTGCGATTGAGAATATTGAGGCCAATGAAGAGTTGAACATGGAAATGTTCCGCGAAGAAAAATGGCCTGCTCGACTAGTTCCGAGCGGCGTGGTGACCGACCTGAATGAGATTGAAGGAATGGTCAGCACCTCCAGCGTCAACGAAAAAGGTACGGTTTTACTATCGAATCTTTTGGAAAAGCACCGGGTTCGCGAAAAGCGTATCCCCTCCAATTACAAAGTGATTGGCATCAAGTTGAATGCTGACGATCACCTCAACGGTTTATTAGAGCCTGGGGATTTGGTTGACATCATGGCGATTTTCCGTGGTGAAAATGGCGATGTGGTATCGGGGACGACGCGGACATTCTTACGGAAAGTCAAGGTCTGGTCGATCGGATCCAAGACTCGCAAAAACGCAGATACGACTCAAGATCACAATGGTAGTACCGTTGTTGGGTTATTGGTGACCGAGTCCCAATCAGAAAAAGTCATTCACGCTCAACGCATCGCCGAGTTGAAGCTCGCCATGCGGGGCAGCGAGGATCTCGATCCCTCAGAATACAGCACCGGGACGGCTCGCCGTGACCTCGTTGACGATGGCGATGAAGAAATCGCCTTCGATGACTCGAAAGAAGACGAGGAGATCACAGAGGAACCGAAAGCAGTTGTAGAGGAAGCTGCTCGCGGACTAAAACCATTTACCGTGGTCGTTCATACTAGCACCGGTCCCACCCAGTACCATTTCAACCAGGAAACCAGTTTCGTACCGAGTCGCGTCGAAGGTTTCAAAGTTGAAGCTCCCAAGGAATCATGGGACGAAGGATTCGTCGAAGAATCATGGAATCAGAAGGCTGAGGAGAAGAAGGGCGTTGAGGATGAGTTTGACGATGAGGAAGACAATGACGATTCCGATCGCTTAACCGATGATTTGGATTCTGAGCCTCGCAGCTAATGCAATCAATTGTTTGAATGAATCGATCGAATTAATTAAGGCGGACATAGTGGTAAATCACTTGTCCGCCTTTTCCATTGCCTAATAGTGAAACGCAATCTTGCAAAAAGACAGATCGCGCGACTTATTCGAGCACGAACGGTGACTTGTCACGGATGCGACTGCTAACAACGATCCAAATCATGGATCGTTAAAGAGGGAATTCAAGGATGAGCAAACGGCAACTATTCCGCCTGATGGTATTGGCTTTTTCGTGCCTGATGATTGCCAGCACACCCGTACATGTGCTGGCACAGATCACCGCTTCTAGCGACCCCGTGACAGTCGACCGAACCATCTCTTCGATCGAACTGATCATGAAAACCAGTCGTATTCTAGAATTCGATTACGATGTGCCCGAACTGGTCATTGATAATCAGAACATCATCCGCGCTACTCCGATCGCCTCTAACAAAGTTCTGTTGACCGCGCTCAAACCCGGTTTTGCCACGATCACGGTAAGCGATCCGAATAACCAAACGCAAACCATCAACCTGACCGTTCAGGGGGATGTGCGTGCCTTGGAAGTTGCACTGCGGCGGTTCTTTCCGAATTCCACCTTACGAGCAACGGCACTCGAAACGGGCGTGGTGATATCCGGCACGCTGGCAAAAGCCTCCGATGTTGATGGTGCATTGATTGTGGCCAGCGAATACTTTTCGAAAGTAATCAACAACATCAAGCTGCCGAGTTCGCAGATGATTGCGATTGAAGTGCAAGTTTATGAAGTGGCTCGCACGAAAGTTCGTGAATTGGGACTGGATTGGGAGTTGTTCACCAGCAACGCCGAATTGGCAGTAGCTGGTGCCGCCAACCCGACTAATAACATCGGGTTTAGTGTCGTCGATAATGGCAGCAGTTTTAATGGCTTCCTACAGGCTTTAGAACGCCGATCGTTAGCAAAACTGATGGACAAGCCCGTGCTCGTGACGATGAACGGACGCCCCGCTGAATTTCTTCAAGGTGGAGAAATCCCCTTTGAGATCAACCAAGGCTTGGGAAACGTGACGATCCAGTTCCGACCCTTTGGAACCAAGCTTGACGTCGTCCCGATTGTTCAAGGGGAAGGCACGATACGCCTGGAAGTGCGTGCCGAGGTTTCGGAACCTGATAAAACTCTGGCCAACAATCAAGGTGTTTCCGGATTCCGCGTGCGTCGAGTCAACACGGGTGTCGACATGAAAATCGGGCATACGTTAGCATTAGCCGGCGACATACGAGAAGAAATCGAAGCGGAAGTTCGGGGCGTTCCCTATCTGATGGACCTGCCCGTGATCGGACGCGGTTTCAGCCGTGTGGAAGAGAAAAAGCAAGAGATCGAGCTGGTTATTTTGCTGACGCCGCGATTTATCGGCGAAGTGGATCCTTCCCTCATGCCATCCGGCGGTCCCGGCCGTAATACCGTCTCGCCGTCCGATTGTGAACTATACGATAACGGCATGATTGAGGTACCTCGATGTGGCCCGGATTGTGGGGGACTGCCCAACCAACCCCTGGAACCGATTCAAGGTTATTCCGGCGGCTATGGTGCCACCAGTTATGGTGCACCCGCCTATCTTGCACCGGCTAACAGCGACGCTGCTTATAGAGCAAGCAATCCCTCCGCACACGGATACCCGAATACTCCTGCTCAGGTAAATCCTGCACCAAGCATGCAACAGGCAATACCGGCACAACCCACACAGCCTTCCGGAGCCTACATTCCGGCTGGCTCGGCACCTCAAGCTCAGATTGGATCCGGTTACCCAACGCGAGGTACTTCACAACCCCAGCAGCCTCGCACAAGCCGGTCGACGTTTCGCAAGCTTTTGCGGCGTTAAGGGCGTAACGCCGACCTTCCTTTGAGCATCTCTCGCTGACGGTAATCTGACCGTCAGATTGCGAGCACTTTCGTCACAACTCGCCCAATCGAAGTTGTTTCGATTTCTCAGCATTTTAGAAGCGCTGTGGCCAAACCATAATCTACATATAGGTAACAGTTCCGCGCCGGGTACGTCGTATACCGGCACAAAAAACACCTTGGCCGATCCATCCAGTTCCACCGGATTCGATAATGAGCGAATTGCGATTGGCGATCTGTGATCCTTCCGAAGATTCCAGAGAGCGATTAAAACACCTCGTAATGGGTATCGAACGAGCATGCCTCGAGGCTGATTGTTCGCGCTATGAGTTCTTTTTTGACGTCGTCAAAACAACCGAACCGGAAGTCTGCCTCGTCAACATTGATCATGACGTTGAAATCGCAACTGCCTTGATCACTCAACTGAATCGGAACTTCCCTCAAACAGGCATCATTGCCATTAGTTCGAGTACAGAGGGAGCGTTAATCCTACAAATCATGCGTGCTGGTGCTCGAGAATTCTTGCGAGCTCCTGTCGACGCACAAGAATTGGTTTCCTCTCTGGAAAGAGTCGCGGTCAACTCCGATCCATCCAAGCGTCCTAAGTCGGGAAAGATCATTGCCATCGCCGGAGCATCCGGTGGTGTTGGTACAACCTCAGTCTCCGTCAACTTGGCCTGTTGCATGGCACAAGTTCCTGACGAGAGTGTGGCACTGATTGATTTGGACTTGAGTTTGGGTGATGCCGACGTATTCCTGGATGCGATTCCTGAATACACCTTGCTCGATGTCGCTCAGAATGTCGAAAGATTGGACCTGTCATTACTCCGCAAGTCGCTGACGAAACACGATTCTGGAGTTTACTTGTTGCCGCGACCCGTTCAATTACAAGATATTGACGAGATATCCCAAAGCAATTTCGGGCGTGTTTTGAAACTGCTGAAGGCTTCCTTCACGCACCTTATCGTGGATCTGTCCAAATCATACAACTCGTTGGATATCCGAACTTTAAGGGCGGCGGATGAGGTTCTGCTATTAACCCAACTGGACCTGCCTTGCTTGCGAAATGTCGTCCGCTTGCTCACTTCGCTAGAGGCCATGGAAGGTATCACGGACAAAATCAAAATCGTGGTGAACCGCACTGGATTAGAAAGCGGCCAAATCAGCTTGAAGAAAGCCGAAGCTCACATCGGACGAGAAATCTTCTGGCAAGTACCGAATAATTTTTCTGCAGTTTCGGAAGGGCGAAATAACGGCGTGCCTCTGCTGTACTCCGCTCCCAACGCAGCCATCACGCAAAATATCATTTCTTTGGCCGACCATCTGATCGATCGACAGAGCAATGGAGACGAAGTCAAAAGTGACAAGAAAGAACGAAAAGGGCTCTTTGGTTTCCTTTCCAAAGGTTAATTCCGTCTACCTCTCTGACTGATCTCATACCGCATTTCCGTGCGGTTTTTTGTTGGACTCCTCTCAACACCGGAGTTTTTGGCTGAAACAATTCAGCGGCCAACCCAGCGAGAGCATTGACACAAGGGCGTCCGGCAAACCAGAATTTAGGAATGATTACTTCGCCTAAAATCTTTTTGTTGATGCTCGTGAGCGCGACCTCTGCATGGTGCAGCGGCTTCGATCAATCGACCGTCATTCAATCCCGTTTCCTCACGCGTTCATCATCAGAACTGCAAGATCCAGACCCTTGGGTTTCCCTGGTTGACGACACTCGCATCAAGCACTGGAAGTTCATCGATTTCGGTGGCCGTGAGGCCTTCGAGGTGAAGCCTGGCGAATTAACAGTAGAAGCCGGTTATCCATTGGCTGGATTTGTCTATTCCGGCGAGTTTCCGAAAGATCATTACGAACTGGAACTCGAGGCTCAAAAGGTCTCAGGCACTGACTTTTTTTGCTTGGTGACATTTCCTGTAAAGGATGAGTTTTGCTCCTTTGTCGTCGGCGGCTGGGGCGGCACGGTTTCCGGAATCTCATGCGTCGATCAAGTAGACGCATCGGAAAATGAAACGAAAACGGTAAAGAAATTCGAATA
>JAAEPL010000010.1 GCA_024232675.1 Planctomycetaceae bacterium | reverse complement strand
TCGATTTGGATGAGGCGGGATCTGAAAATCCCCCATCTGAAGAAACAGATTCGGACACTACGGCCCAGCTTCACGAATTCGGTACCGCCGATCCGGAAGAGCTGAAACAAATTGGATTGTCACACGCTGGCCTCGTTTTAATTCGACCGGACGGATATCTCGCAGCTGCGGGGGAACCCGAGGCAACCTCCATCGCTCTCCAATGGTTGAACACCATTCGCGAAACAGAGTCTCCAGAAGATTCCTGATATCCATGCATGCTGCTTAAAACAAATGCTGCCACCGAGCTGATCGCGAAGAGATTTTGGTCGAATCACTGAAACGGGCACCTTGTCGGCTGCAGATGGCCTGAAAAGAGGGGCTGCGGCGGGGGCGATTCGATTGGCTAGTTTTATAAGATGGAGCCATCGATTAACGTTTCCCGGATTGGCGTGTTCACCGTGAGTGGTCCAACGTTCTGAATCGCAACGCCACAATCCGCTCATGCTCGACTTGGAGAAAATCTCCCAAGCCTCGAACGACGATTACTTTTTATCCGAGATTCAAAGCCAAACCCCCAACCTCCTTGCGATCTTTGATGGGCAGTGCCAATCGAAAAAAAAGGCACCGCATCAGGAAGAACGCGGTGCCTTTGATTTTTAATACCAACGAGAAAATGGCCGACACCGATCGTTAAAACCAACGCCCATTCTTTGCTCTGGTACTCGATTTACTTCTTATCCTCGTCCGGGTTATTAAGTCGCACCAAGGTCACGTCCTTTTGTTCCTTTGCGTTGGTGTGAATAATCGCAGGTGCTTCATCGTTCGTAAGATTATATAAACCGGTTTCCAGAACCACCGAATCATTCCCTTTCATCTTGATGGCTACTCGCTGATTTTTTTTGTCGACCGAACCGACCAGAGGCTTGACGTCGTTGGTTATCAAATCCTGCCAATTACCGCGGATCGCGCCTTCCCGATTGACGGCCAACTGCAGCACACTTTTGGTGTCCGTTTGATTGGCTTCGGTGATCAGCGAGAAAACTCCCAGAGGCATCCAATCCTCATCGGTGGTTTCTTCGCCGGCATCGGCAATTTGGGCTGCTTCGTCATAGTATTCCTCTGCCGTCGCAATTTCTTCGTCGCCGTAATAGACCGATCCATCACTGTACGTCACATTTTCACCGTAGTCGTAGTAGTAACCTTCATCGGAATAGCCACAATAGGGTCCCACGGTCGCCCAAGTTGCGACGGCCCAAGCGGTCCCATAAACGCTCCATTTACCGGGCCACCAGGCACCCGGGTATCGGTTGATATAACCAGGTCCGAAGTAGCCCCAGCGGGTGTAATTTCCGTTAACGGCAGTCCATGATTTGCCGCCGACAAATTGCCCATTCACGAACGAGGCACCGCGACCGGTGGTCACCACATTGCCCGCAGGTCCTCGAATAGCTGCACGGGAACCGACCGCACCCGTCCCGTTGCCGTTACCATAACCGCCGCGAGCATTGATCTTGGTGTAACCCCATTGGTTTTGTCTGGCCGTTACCGAACCACCCTGCCGATATCCGGAGGAATCAGCATAGCCGCCTCGTACCCCCGCTGCTTTGTTACCAGCCGCATCTTTTCCGGCAGCAAATCCTCCCGCGCGGACCGCAGAATTAGTCCCATCGGTTGCCGCTCGCACGCCACGACCCGCGACGGCCTCTCCGCCAGCCGCGGTTTTCACACCCGTGCGGCTACCTGCCGCACCGACGCTGTTCGTGCCATCCGTCGCGCCGGCCGCACCAGCTCCCCGCGCGATGGTGTTGCCTCCGGCGGTTTCGACCTTGATTCCTCCGGCTGCGCCACCGACGGTGACGCCACCCGCGGTGGTACCCGATCCGGATCCGCCACCGACAGTAACGGTTCCACCCCGTTTGGTTTCATACGTTTTGGATTGCATTCCATCGCCCGAGCTCGAGGATTGCGCGATACGTGAACGATCACTATTGTTTCGATCCGACGCTCGCGACCGATCCGAACCCCCAGAACCCAAGAAACTGTCAAGCTGATTGCGGGAGGGTTGCTGATAAGATTGAGAAGATCGGAACGCATCTCTGCCGGCGCCTGGATTCGCACGCGTCAGATCCCTCTGGAGATCGCTTCGTGCCGAGTTACTTCTCGAAAAACTGTCTCGGTTGAGGTTGCTGCGACTTAAGTTGTCGCGATTGAAGTTGT
>JAAEPL010000009.1 GCA_024232675.1 Planctomycetaceae bacterium | reverse complement strand
CCCTTTTTCCTTAACCCGAGCAGAGCGATGGGCTCAAAAACCAAAACATCACCGCGTTTTTCCACTGGAATACGCGGATTGGTCGGGGCAGGCGTATTGACGTTGTTGTTGATTGCCATGGCGATTGGTGCGGGAGTTCTCCAAGGACCAAAGCGACCAGCAGAAACGCTTAACCTCTCCGACCGACCACCCGATGAGCGTGCTGATGTTGCGCTGAACCGTGGCGACTGGATGATGGCTGCCACGGCTATGAAAGAGTTATTGGATGCCGATCCATTCGATTCTCGCTCCATATTTTATTACGCCTACGCTTTACGCAAACAAACGCAATTAGAGCAATCGATTGTCTGGTTTGAAAAGGCTGCTGAGTTTTTCAAGTACCGACCTGCGAGCCACTTCCAATTGGCTTGCGTGCACGCCCAATTGGGGAACACCAAAGCGGGCATTGAAAATTTGGAAATGGCACTGCAGTTGGGTTTCAAAACACGTCGAGGGATTGGGGATACTCAAGATCTGCAACCGCTCAAGTCGGAAGCAAAATTCAAGTCGCTAATAATCAAAGAGCAGGTAAGCCGGAAAAACTATCGCCGTTAGGTTGGGTGTTCCAGCATCTCTTGCAAAGCGGCGGTATCGAGAATGGGGATTTGTAATTTTTCGGCTTTCTCTGATTTAGAACCAGACCCCGGGCCAGCGACCAGGTAATCTGTCTTTTTCGAAACACTCCCTGTGCAGATGCCACCCTGCAGTTCTACTTTTTGTTCCCAGTGCCGTTTGCCCTCAGGGAAAGCTCCGCTAAAGCAAAAACGTTTGCCTTTTAACACACCAGCGCTTTGGGGGATTTCCGGTTCGACAAATTCCAGTAGTCGGTCAATTTCTTGTCGATGTGTGTCGAGGTATTCCTTGATTGAAAGCGCGGTTTTTTCTCCGATGTCGTTTACTTCCTGAAGCTGTTCCACAGAAGCCAAACGAATTTTATCGAACGTTCCAAAGTGGGTAGCGAGAGCCTTGCCTGCCGATTTACCAGCGGCGTCGATTCCGAATGCTGCCAGCAATTGCCACAAGGGAATCGATTTTTTGGACCTTTTAGCTTGCGCAATCGCGGGTTCTAAATCTGTTTGTTTATCGGGTGCTGGAATCATTTGGATGGCCGCAATAGCCAAGGCGGATTGCCGATAAGTGAGTCCGCATGATTCGGCATCCTCGATATCCAGCTCAAAAAAATCAGCGGGTATGGATACCTGATTGCCTTCAACCAAGCTGGTGACCCGACTTTCTCCCAGCCCAAGGATTCCAATCGTATCGAGGAAGTGGCACAGACTACTGATGATTTGTGCCGGACAGGATTTACTAGGGCAAATCAATTCCAGCATATCTGCCGATCCCCCTTCTCGAAGTTCTGTGGGAGCGTCACAGTCGGGACAGACGGTTGGGAACTCAGGTTGGCGTTGCCCCTTCACGACACCAGTCACCTTGGGGATGATCTTTCCTGCTTTGCGAACGGAGATGGTCGAGCCTATGGATATCTGATTGCGTTCCATGAACCCAGCATTGTGTAACGTGGCACGTGAGACGTTGGTCCCCGCCAAACGTACCGGATCGAAAATTGCGACGGCTGTCACTTTTCCAGTACGGCCAGTATTCCATTCAATTTCCCGAATCGTCGGTGTTGCCTCTTCTTCCCGGAATTTCCAAGCGATTTTTCCTTTGGGATTACCTGTGATTGGGTCACCGTGCCGTCCCAACTGAGTTTGGGCTTGGAGATCGTTGACGCCGATGATGACACCATCGACTTCGTAGTCAAGATCGGGAATGCTGTCTTCTAAATCGCTGAGTTCGTGGAATTGAAAGGGTGCGACATCAATAAAAGGGATGTTCAATTCGTCGCGACAAAATTGGGCTTTGGCAATTTCCGTTGAGTAAGGAGGGTTGCTGAGCGATTGGATGTCATAGGCAATGAAGCTGAGTCTCATCTGTTGAGTTTTTTGTGGATCTTTAAATTGACGAATCCCACCGGCTGTATGGTTACGAGGATTGGCCCTAAGTTTTTCCCCTGCTGCTTCAAGCTCGATTTGGACCTTTTTGAAATCACTTAATTTGCAGATTAGTTCACCTCTTACCGAGCAAGTAACAGGAGACTTTAACGTTTGCGGAATGCCATCTACGAAACGGCACTGTTGTGTCACATCTTCGCCGTTGATCCCATCTCGTGGCCGGAGTCCTGCTTGAGCTAACTGACCGTCGACGTAATAGAGCGCCAGGGCCACTCCGTCCAGTTTATAACTGGCGTAAAAATAGTCTTTCGCGATCGTGACAGGCTCGTCCCTGTAGAGTTTTTCGGGGAGGGTGACGGTCGCGTGATCTGGGTCCTCGGGAGCCGCGCCGATAAGCCACTTGAAAAGTTGTTCTTCCTGAACCTCCCGGTCTTCGTGGCTGGCTTTTTCAATTGAGGTTAACGGAGGGTCGTGAATGACTTTTTTGACGGCGCTATCGATACGTGAAGCGGTAGCCGTTTTGAAGATACTGGATTCCGGGTCTCTTTCTTTTAGTTCACGACGCAGGCTGTCGTACTCACCATCGGAAATGGGGATGCCGGTATCGGGGTGGGTGCACTCATCCCCACGCTCGTAGAGCGTATCCAAATGCGTAATGATCCGCGTCAGATCCCTGATTCGCGTGGCTTCGGGCGTAGTCGATTCGGGCATGTCTTTTAAGGCATTAACAAGGGACAGTGTGAGTTCTGCGGGGGTTACCGGGGACCGCATTCGGGAAGCATCGTGACGGGCAATTCATAAGCCGAGTTCGGAACCAGGCATAGAAAGCGGAGTGGTTTTTCGGACACATTACGGAATTGGTGAACCTCGTCAGGCCTCACCAAAATTACATCACCGGATTGGATGGGATGTGGTGTGTCACCTTCGTAAATTATGCCCTCACCCTGCAAAACGTATACTTCGTGTTCATAGGGGTGGTGGTGTCGAGGGGTGTGTCCACCAGGATCTACCTGAAATTCTCGCATGGCGAAATGAGGTGCTTCTTGCGACTTCCCAATCAACCAACGAACGTGGCATCCCTTGGAACCTGGCATGTCGACGGGGTTTTGGTCGACCGAATGAGACGGAGTAACTTCCATTTTATGAGTCCCTCTAACGAAAGTACACGGTGGGTTTCCAAGCGAACGATTTTAAGTCAACAGCAAAAGCCAACCGAATTTTAACCGAAACTTTCACTCTGGGCAGGCGTTGTAGCGACTCGGACCGTGGATTGTTATTTTTCAATGCTGCAAACTCGGATATGATTGGCATATAAGATATCCCATGGCTTTCCAAAGAAACCAGTGGAGTTCCCTTTCCTACTTGCACCGTGATTTCGTCATGACGCTTGGCTCGCCAAAATTGAACCCGCTTTCAATCATCGTCAGGGCGATATGCGTCAGTGCCGTATGGGGGGCAATCCTCCTGTCGGAGGCTGTTGCTTGGCAGCAACCCAATGCAACGCCGCAGGAACTGATGGAGGTCGGGCAACTGTTCGTGCCAGCCCCTCGTGAATTAGCGCGTCCTTTGTTACGTGCGGAAAAAGCCATTCGAGAGGAAGACTATCGGACCGCGGTCGATTTACTGGGAGAAATTCTGGCTACCCCCAGTCAGGGTGATTTCTTGCAGCCGATTGAGGGAGAACCTTATCGGGCGATAAGTATTCATAATCAAGCCCATCGTTTATTAAGCCAAATCGCACCTCAGTTTCGTGCGGACTACGAGCTGCGATATAAAGTTGCCGCGCGACAGATGTTAGAGAAAGCGGTTAGCGAGGCTGATTATGAATTGATGGCTCAGGTTGCACGCAGGTATTTCTTCACAGCCTCCGGCCATCAGGCGACATTGATGCTAGGGCAGCATCATCTTGAAATGGGACAGCCCGTTTCTGCAGCATCTTGTTTTGCAGATCTGCTGGGGGATGCCCAAGCTCGTCAACAATATGATCCCGAAGTATCGATCATGTTAGCGACTTGCAAGTTATTAACGGGCAACGAAACCGACGCGCAGTCTATTCTGGAGGAACTGGCTGCTTTGCGTCCTAACGCAAAGGTGCGTTTGCCTAGTGGAGAGGTGCCGCTATTTAAGGAAGCGGACGATGCTGTGCCCTGGTTGATTCGTTTGATCGGAAACGGCGATTTAGTCGGCTATCGATCGATCGGTGAATGGGCCATGTTTCGTGGAGACGCCGAACGCAACGCTGCCAGTGGCAGCGGGTTTCCATTGGCCTATCCCAATTGGTTTGTGCCTACCATTAATGAACCTCAGTTAGAGTCGATTGCGAACGATGTTTTTCAAAGACGGTTATCAGCCTCTGAAAGTTTGATTCCGTCTTTACAGCCGCTTGCTGTCGGCAACACCGTTGTGGTGAGGTCTCTCGATAATATGATCGGCATCGATGTGCGCAGCGGAAAACGCATTTGGGCTTTCCCGGCTTGGGACCGTAATAGCCTGATGAAAGAAAGCCGCAGCCGCCAAGCGCGGGAAGATAAGATCGAAAGAGATCACATTGAGCAACGCTTGTGGCAGGATCATTTATATGGCCAAATTGCCAGCAACGGCCAATACGTTTTTGTGATCGATAAACCCGGTTACGCCACGTCGATTAATCAGCAATCGATCGTTGGTCGAGGTGTGCCTATTGATAACCCCCTGGGGGGGCGCAGCACGAACGAGCTCAAGGCAATCGATCTAGCTCGAGAGGGCGCGTTCTGTTGGGAAGTGGGTGGTAGAACGGGCGGTGTCGTTGAAGAATTGGCTGGGTGTTTCTTTCTCGGTGCACCGCTGGTGCTGGAAAACGAATTGTACATTCTCGGGGAACTGGGAGGTGAGATACGATTGATCGTCCTTGAACAGGAAACCGGAGAACTAGTTTGGAGTCAGCAAATTGCTGCGATTGATTCGGCGCCACCTGTCACCGAAGACCGCCGGCGACGCCTGGCTGGCTCGACGCCATCGTGTTCTAACGGAATCGTTGTTTGCCCCACGTCGGCAACAGGCATTGTGGCCGTGGATCGCACCACGCATTCCTTGTTATGGGGCGTGCAATATCCGGGTGTTATGAGCGGAATGCCCCGCATGCGCAACCGCCCGGTATCGGCAAAAAAACGTTCTCGTTCCACCGATGCCTCGATCACCATCGCTGACGGTCGCGTGATCGTTATGCCTCTAGAGTTGAATCGCGTCCTTTGTTTTGATTTGTTAACGGGTGAGCCGCTTTGGCATGAGGGGCAAGATAAAACCGCTGCTCGAGTGGGCGTTCCTTCAGAAGACGGCCTGTATATTGCCTGTGTCTTTGACGGTTTGGTCGTGGTGCTGGGGCAAGAAAAGATCGCCGGGCTAGATTTAGATTCGGGAGAGTCGGTCTGGCAGATTCCACTGGACCGGTTGGGGCGACCTACGGGCCGCGGATTTCTATCAGGGGATCAATACTTTTTCCCTACCAGCGAATCCAAAATGGTTGCGATCGATCTAAGGCAAGGAGCGATTGCTCAAACCATCACGACGCGTCGCGTACTCGGTAACCTGATTTGTTATAAAAATGAATTGATCTCACAAGGTTACGATGTCGTTTCTATTTATCCTCAAGCCGCACCGATTCGGCAATTTGTTGCTCGGGAAATGCAAAAAGGGGAGAGCGGAACTGCCACGCTGCCAGCAGATGTACTCGTTTTGCAGGCGCAGTTATTGGCACAGGATGGGGATATGCGACAAGCCGTGGCGATCGCGGATCTCGCCTTTCAACAATCGGGTGAGCGCCGTGAAAAACGACTGCTGATGGATCTTGTGCTTGAGCTGATGGAGCTGGATTATCCAGCGGTGCGATTGGTGGCAGATAAATATACGGGCGAATTACGAGAGTATAACGCTCGGCGATTTGAAGCGGCCAAAATCGCTGGGTTACTTCAAGAAAGTTCTCTAGCGGAGGCGTTGACGGAGTACAAGGCGTCCACCTTAAATGCCAGTGAAGGGAAGACTGCGGCCAGCCCCGACCCCGTCAATTATCGCAACGTAGACAATAATGGATTGCGCATGCGTTTGGATGCATGGCTGCAAAAACAGCTCAAAGACAGCTTGGGAAAAATGCAGGCCGGCGACGTGGAAACGCAGTTCACAGCATGGTTGGAAGAAAACTTACCCGGCATGCAACCCAAGGAAATGGTTCCTTTGGTCGAATGGATCGGTACCCGTTACTTGCCCTACGATCAATTGATTCGTTTAGCAAGTTACTTCATTGAGCAAGGCGATTTTCTCCACGCGGAACGTCTTTTGGATTCGATTCCGGCGAGATTTTCTGACGCTTCCCCCGCATCGCAGGAAGCCGTCGCGCAAAGGAATGCGTTTATGTTGCGGATGGTACGCGAAGCCGGTTGGCGTGACCAAGTCAAACAGTATCTTACGGCGTTGCAAGATACCCCCGAGACAATCAGTTTCTTGGATTCGTGGACCGGGGAGGCGACCAATGCCAAGGATTTTTTGAGTCGACATCGTATTGAAAGTGAATTGGATTCGTCGGGGAAGAATTGGAACTACGGGCCAGTGGATGGGCAGATGGTGCCGCTCGCTGGGTCACATCTGTTCCTCATTCGCAGTTTGGCTTGGCCTGAGTTGGTCGGCACATCGGGTGATGTACCTGAGGATCTCAGCTTGGAAGTGAACTTTCAGGATTCCACGTTGGTGATCCGTGATGATCGGGGTGCGATCTTGGAGGAATTGCCTTATCGCGAAAATCCTGATTCGCGAAGTTATTATTCGCCCAACATGTACAACGGCACGTTTACCATCCATGGGCATCTGCTTGTTTTTGCCTATGGGTATGATTTGATTGGTGTGGATTTAAATCAGGTAAGAGCAGGGAAACCAGCTCTGTTGTGGCAGAAGAATTTAAAGAAACGTCGCGGCGTCGATAATCGCTTGCAATTGCCAACGGCGCATCAGCATCGGTCGATTAATCAGCCATGGGGGCCGCCCAGATTCATTCTTCATGAGCGTGACGAGGGTTCCAATCCAATTGGGAATTTCGCCAGCAACGCTTCCCATGTGTTTTTCCGTCTCGGTAAAACCATTCAGTGTGTTGACGCATTAACGGGCGAATTGGTTTGGCAAAGAACGAACCTCAATCCAACCGGGTGGTTGGTGGCTGACGAGCAATATGTGGCTCTGCTAAACAGGCAGAAATCGTCTGCCGCTGCACAGTACGACAGTGCCACGGTGATGTCTGCTGCGACGGGCGCGATCGTGAAGACGGTTGATCTGTCGGCCTACACCGGAAAGGTGCTTTGGCACAACTTGGGTTTGAAACTGGTGATGTCCGGCCAGAACCGAGAACCGTCGTTGGCACTTTTTGATTTGGTGAGCGAACAAGAAACGTGGGCCAGGGAATGGCCTGGGAGAACGAGGGCCGTTATACGTGATCCCCGTACGATGGTTTTTCTACTGCCATCCGGGCAGGTGCAATATGTTGATCTGCGTAGTGGCGAAACACAAAGCCAAATTGAGTTGGGTGGCGACGCACCCTCGCGGACGTTTCGATTGATGAAACTCAAAGAACAAGATTTGTTATTGTTGGGAATCGCAGACGCAACCATGGTAGCTCGCACCAAGGACCAACAAGTGAGTATCCGGGCGGCGGTATCGGGTGCAAATCCATTATTCAATGGCTGGATTTATAGTGTGCAACCAGAAACTGGCGAAAAGACTTGGGAAAAGCCTGTGCGGGCACAACATTTCTCCATTCCGAAAGAGCATCCGATCGACACACCCTTGTTGACGTTGAATCGCGTGGTTTATCCGGGCATGAAATCCAGCCGTGGCAGCGATAACTTGATTGAGCTTTTGACCATTGATGTTCGAGATGGGCGTCTAGTCAATGAGTACCGAATGAAGAATGCGACACTCCGTTCAATTCAGGTAGTGGCCTCTAGGGAGGAGCAAACCGTGGTCCACACCTTTAATAAATCCAAACTGATATTGCGGGTCGACCAAGGGGATTTCCCTCCGGCCGCCCCCGCCTCGCTAACGAACGAAACAACCATCCCCAAGAGTAGAGCGTTCGCTGCCGGCGGGGCGAATGTCCAAGAGAATCGTAGACAGCAGCAGGGTAACCTAATTCGCGAAATTCGTGGAAGGAAGCAGGATGAGTGAGAACCTCAAGGCCGAGGATCCCGTTAATGTGTTGAGTGCGGCTCGCGATCGCATCGTGGAGCAACTCTCACAGGTCATTGTGGGGCAGGAGGAGGTGGTCGAGCAAATGTTAATTTCCATCTTCAGCCGTGGCCACTGTCTACTGGAGGGCGTGCCGGGGTTAGCGAAAACGCTGATGATCAGCTCGCTCGCCAAAACGATGGATCTTTCCTTCAGTCGGATCCAATTCACGCCGGACCTGATGCCGGCGGATATCACGGGTACCGAGATTATTGAAGAAAATAAATCCACGGGGCAAAGGGAGCGTCGGTTCTTGGAAGGTCCCGTATTTTCTAACGTGGTTCTGGCTGATGAAATTAATCGCACGCCACCTAAAACTCAGGCTGCGATGCTGGAGGCGATGCAAGAAAAACAGGTCACGGTGGGCCGTGTTCGTCATGAATTGGCAGATCCGTTTTTTGTCCTAGCGACGCAAAATCCGATCGAGCAGGAGGGTACTTACCCGCTCCCAGAAGCTCAGCAGGATCGATTCATGTTTAAAGTTTTTGTTAACTATCCAAATTTCGAAGACGAGTTTTCCATTGCTAAGCAGACCACTGCTGCGAATCAAGTTGAGCTGCGATCGGTACTCAGCGCCGCTGAAATTGTGGCTTTGCAGAATGCGGTTCTGAATGTACCCATCGGAGATCATCTGGTGCGTTACGCACTTTCACTGGTGCGGCAAACCAGAGTGGGGCATGAGGGGGTGCCTGAGTATGTCTCCGATTTGCTGCAATGGGGAGCGGGCCCTCGGGCCGTTCAATTCCTTTTAATTGGAGCCAAAACTCGGGCCTTGATGAACGGAAGAACCCATGTGGCCACTGAGGATATCCGGGCACTGGCAAAGCCAGTACTACGACACCGAATCGTGCTTAATTTTGCTGCGGAAAGTGACGGCGTTACGCCGGATGACCTAATCCAACGGTTGATTGATGATACGCCCGCCCAAGAAAACGAATTGTTGAATGATGCCAGATTCCAAAAGATTTTTGCATCCTGAGGCGATTCGTCGTATTGCACGAATGGAAGTTCGAGCGCGGCATATCGTGGAAGGATTCTTGACAGGCAGCCACCGCAGTCCCTATTTCGGGCAGTCGGTCGAGTTTTTGCAGCATCGCCAATACGTTGTGGGTGATGACCTGCGGCATGTGGATTGGCAGGTGTGGGCTCGGCAGGATCGTTTATATGTCAAGCAATTTGAAGAAGACACCAACTTGAGATGCCATCTTTTGATCGACATCTCGGGCAGCATGCTTTATGGTTCGGGGCCATTGAATAAATACGAATATGGTTGCACCGCTGCAGCATCACTCGCCTATTTGATCCTGAAGCAACAGGATGCGGTCGGTGGTGTGACGTTCGATTCCGAGGTTCGCGAACGCATTCCCGTCAGTAGTCGCCGCAACCATATCATGTCGATTGTGAAAGCAATGGATGCGGAGGCACCCGAGAATAAATCGGATATCGCTGCCATCTGCCAAAAAGTGGCTCAAACTTTCCCGCGTCGCGGCATGATGATTCTGGTTTCTGATTTGTTGACTGATACCGATCAACTTCTAAGTGGTCTGAAGTTATTGCGACAGCGCGGGCATGATGTATTGGTCTTTCACATCATGGACGATGACGAATTAGATTTTGAGTTCGACGGCCCAACTCGATTTGAAGATCTCGAAACGGATGCCATTTTGAGCTGTAATCCGCGAGGCCTGCGGGAAGGGTACATGCAAGCTTTGGCGGCTTTTCTGGAGAAGGTAAGGCACGGTTGTGCCAAAAACATGATTGATTATGCCCTGATAAGAACGAGTGATCCCTTGGATGCCGTCTTGGCGCACTATTTGAGCAATCGCCTTGGCATGCACCACAAAAACTGATTGACGATAGCCCTGATTTGGGTCGTTAGTTTTAGTTAAGCAAAATTTGGCACGAAGCCGGGCAGTACCTAAAAGTTAAAATGCAAAACATCATCACTTCATCCCCGTTAGTTTGGGCCGGCCTCTTGGCCGGGATGGTGTTGCTGCCTGTGTTGATCCATTTAATAAACCGTTTGCGACACAAACGAGTCTCTTGGGCGGCGATGGATTTCTTGCTGACCAGTCACAAGAAAAATCGGAATTGGGTTTGGCTCAAGCAGTTGCTTTTATTGTTGGCGCGGATTGCCTGTTTACTACTGCTGCTATTATCGATTGGCCAGGTGGGGTGTGACAGTGACGGAATGGCCAGATTTCTGGGCGGTCGCGTAACCCACCACTACATCATCGTGGATGATAGCCTTTCCATGAATGAAATGGATTCGGGACAGACTGCGTTGCAGCACGCCAAGGATACCGTGGGCTTGATCGGCGGGAGAATGGCGGGTGCGGATAATCAACGTGTCACGCTCTTGCGGTTTTCGCAAACTCAACACGCGCTATCTGCTCCCGATACCAAACCGACCGAGGAGACTGACGATACATCAATGGCCGATTTGAATGGCTTACTGGTTGACCGGGAAATAGAACGAAACGTTTTGGAAGCCACGGATAGGATTCAGCCGACCTTTATTGCCAGTCGACCGCAGGCCGTTCTGGAGCTCGTTGGCGATTTAATACAGAAACGACCGAATGAAAACTCGGTGATTTATGTGATCTCAGATTTTCGAAAATCTGATTGGTCGGAACAAAATGCTTTGACGGAGATCTTCGAGGAACTTTCGAATAGCGGAGCCGTCGTTAACTTAATTCGTTGCGCGGACCAGTCCAGCAATAACGTGGCGATTACCGCGGTTCGGCCGGCGGGCAACGTGCGTGTTGCCGGTGTACCGCTGATGATGGAAGTACAGGTTACGAATTTTGGCGACGAACTCGTGCGGAAGACCCGCATCGCTTTGAAGTCGGCCACCTACCCTGACGAATCGCTGCCTGGAAACAAGCCAGATGATCTAGCGTTGGATTTGAAAGATTTACCCACGATCCTGATTGATGAAATGGAACCGGGTGAGACGGTTAGCCGACGCTTTCCAGTGCTTTTCTCAAACCCGGGTCAGCATGCAATTCGCGCCTCTCTGGAAGGGGATTCGCTTCCAGCCGATAACGCGCATTGGGCGGTGGTCGAATTTTTGACGTCCCAAAAAATACTGGTCGTGGACGCCACGGATAGCCAAGACGGTAGGTTTTTAAGCCTGGCAATGTCGCCCGGAGGGATGACCGGCTTACAAATGGAGCAGGTCTCTAAATCTAAATTGCGCGACGAAACAGTGGCTTGGTTGGAGCAGTACGACTCGATTTTCCTTTTAGACATCGGTCGGTTGGAAACGTCCGTTATTAATAAGCTTCGCGAGTATGTGGAGGTCGGTGGTGGCGGATTGGTTTTCTTTGCTGGACCGAATACGAACCTTCAGCATTACACCACCGATCTTTATGACAATGGCAAGGGGATTTACCCCCTTCCTTTAGCACGCGCGGCTTCCATTCCCGAGCAATTAGGAGAGGCATCATCGGATTTCTCACCGCAACGACATCCCATTTTTGCTTCTGTGATGGATATTGACTTTTCACCTCTGGATTTGGTGCAGATCAGCCAAGTCGTCAAGCCGCCGCCGGAGTGGTCTGAGCAAGATAACAACGCGGTGGCGGTGCTGGCGACGGTCCGAGGTGATCAAAACGCCCCGTTAGTTGTGGAAAAGACACTTGGCAAAGGAACGGTGCTTGCCGTTACCACGTCAGCAGGTCCGCAATGGAATAATTGGATGCGTAACCCTACCTTTCCAACCACATTGTTGTTAGTTCAAGACTACGTCTCTCGCGGCAAGAACTCAATGGCTGCTCCCGTTTTTGTGGGTCAGCGTGTGGCTTACGAATGGGATGTGGCTAACTTTCGACCCGACATAGAGTTTGTCTCACCGGTAAACGCAGAGGAAGGCTTTGGATTCGATCGCACCTCTTGGGGGATCACTGGAGTTGTTGACGAGCGGGCGGGTAATCCTGCAATGCGACAGGCCTCGCTTGGCCAGTCGTTAGACGAGGTGGACCAACCCGGTGTGTATGAAAGGTGGATGGTCAGTAACAATGGCGATCGAGATCTGAAACGATTTCCGGTCAATGTTGATAACTCAGAATCTCGTCCCGAACTTGCCTCTCGCGGAGAATTGTTGGCCATCGCAAAGCAGGCAAAAGTAGAGGGTTGGCAAAATTTTACCCCAGGACCCAATAACAACAGAGGCACTTCTTTAGTCCGTGTGTTGTTAGGTCTGTTGGTGCTTTTTTTATTAATGGAACAACTTTTGGCGCGGTCGGCATCCTTTCACCCTAAGAATCATTCCCAAAAGACTCAGGTCGGTCCGCAACGCAAACGGTATCGCGGTCAACAACCTCAAAGTCGCGGTGCATAGGAGAGTAAATCATCCATCTGTTTCTGGCACAAAATGATATTCGCACCTATTACGAGTTAGCACCCTTGCTACCGCTTGTGACGTGGTGGCATTGGGCGTTGCTGATTCTGTTAGTCGCCGCCATCGCCAGCCTGAGCGTGGGCATCTATCGCCGGGATGCGAGTGTATTACCGCCGCCTATCGCCAAAACGTTGTTGGCATTGAGGCTAATGACGTTAGCTGGATTGTTGGTGTTTTTCTTGGGACCCGAAAAACGAAGTGAAGCGAGGATTCTTAAGCCCTCTCGCTTGGCGGTGTTGATTGATACAAGCCTGAGTATGGGGCTGATTGATAATGTGGCTGACGCTGCGCCCCAACAACGGATGGATGCGGTCGTTGACTTAGTTCAGGAAACCGAAGTCATTCAGGAGTTGAATCAAGAACACGAATTATTGATTTATCGGTTTGGTGAAAGTAACCGACCCGATTTAATTCTGAAGTCAGAAAAACAACAGCCTGTGATGTTGGGCGACAGCAACACCACGCTGACCAGTGATGTACGCCTTTCCTTGGTAGCGCGAGTTTTTGGTGGTTTGGGCCAATTAGGATTATTGCTGGCGGTTTTCTGCGTGTTGCTGACTTTGGCTTTGAAAAGGAAATCTGCAGATCGTGGTGCCCATAGTCTGGCCGCTGCGAGTCTCCTGCTGGTGAGCGGCGTTTTCCTGTTAGGACTGGCCGACCTACTGGTCAGTCAATGGGACTTGTCGGTTTCACTTGGTTGGGCGGAAGGCAAGGAAGCTGCGTTGGAGGAAAATGAGGCTGTCCAGCCGACAGCCGAATCAATCGATTGGACGGCCGTCGATTGGAATAAAGAACTAGCGCCTCAAGGGGTGGCGACACGATTGGGAGAGGCGGTGCAGGAGATCGTTAATCAAAATCGGGGCTCGGCTCTGGCGGGAATGATCTTGATAAGCGACGGCCAAAGTAATCAGGGGCTGCCTCCCTCGCGTGCCATAGCCGCCGCTAGTGACGCCAATATTCCCGTGTATGCGATCGGCGTGGGGAGCAATCGCCCAGCTCGCAATGTCAGGATCAGTGAAATGGACGCGCCGGGCCGAGTCTTTCCTGATGATAATTTCAAAATTGATGCGGTGTTGCAATCGTATGGACTGCAAGGAGAAACCGTCCGTGTCCGCCTGACATCGGCTGAGGATGAGGGCAATGCAGAGCGAGTGATGGAAGATGAACGCATGTTGCAACTGCCCCCAGATGGCGAACCAATCGGAGTAAGTTTCGAAGTCGCTCAGGCGACGGAAGGAAAACGCCGCTATTTTGTTGAGGTGGAAGCGCCCCAAGATGACCTGGATATTTCAGACAATGTGCAATCGACATTAGTGCAGGTTATTCAAAGAAAAACACGAGTGCTATTGATTGCCGGAGGACCCACGCGAGATTATCAGTTTCTCCGCAATCAACTCTTCCGTGACGCCAACGTTGAATTGGATGTTTGGTTGCAATTGGCACGCCCTGGTGCGGATCAGGAATCCGATAATCTGTTATTTGGGTTTCCAGAGAACGAGGATGCGTTAGAGAGCTATGACTGTATCGTTGCTTTTGATCCAGATTGGCGACTCTTGTCAAAGCAACAAGCCGATGGGCTTGAACGTTGGGTATCGGAAAAAGCAGGTGGGTTACTTGTGATTGCCGGACCCGTATTCACGCCTGAATGGACGCGCCGTCCACGTGGCGAAGCAACCATTGATCTGATCCGCGGCTTATATCCCGTCTCATTTTATAGTCAGGGCACGGCGACGTTGAAATTGGGACGGTTTGGAGGGAGGCAGCCTTTTCCTTTGGAGTTTACGCGTGAGGGGCGATCATCCCGGCATCTCTGGTTGGGTGGGGAAGATTCCGCCGACAGCATCTCCACGTGGGATTCTTTTGACGGAGTGTATGGCTATTACGCGGTAAACGAGTCAAAAGCTGGAGCCGATGTGTTGGCTCGTTTTTCCGACGATGCGACTGCCATCGATGATGAATTACCGATCTATCTGGCCTCTCACTATTACGGTTCAGGCAGGGTTTTCTTCCAAGCAAGCGGAGAAGTCTGGCGTTTGCGAAATGTGGACGTCGACTATTTCCAAACGTACTATCTGAATTTGATTCGCTGGGTATCCGAAGGTCGTCTGTTGCGAGATTCATCACGCGGTGTGTTGCTGCTGGATCGCAATCGGTGTTGGGTAGGCGATCAGTTGATGGTGCGAGCTATCTTGCGGGATGCTGCCGATCAACCTTTGATGCAAAAACAAGTCGAAGTTTCTGTGCGTCGGCCGGACGGTGTTGTCGAAACGATCCCCTTGGTCAATGAAGAAAATGCGGCGAGACCGGGAACATTTACGGGGCAATTCGTGGCCTCTCTGGAGGGGAGCTACGACGTTTCACTGTTGGTCCCATTCGCAGTCGATGGCCAAGTTCTAAATGCTAACGTCCGTGCCTCCATTCCAGACTTGGAGAAGGTCAAGCCACAACGTAATGACCGGTTATTAAAAGAGATTGCAGAGCGAACCAGTGGTCGATATTTCTTCGACTTGGAGCAAGGGGGAAGAGCGTCTTGGAACGAGGTCGACTCAGCAGACCCCAGCCAATTCTTTTCTAAAACAAGTTCGTTGGCCGGAGAAAATGGTTTGGCTAAGATTATTGGCGTCGTCGATCAAGAATCCTTCTTGCCCGGCTCACCAGACGAGTCCTTTTCCAGAAAGTTTTCACGCTGGCTGGTGTTTTGGTTGGTTTTAGTGTTGTCGACGGAGTGGATTCTCCGACGCCTTCACAAACTGGCTTGAGCCGCGTTTACGTTCCGGCATCGGATGGCAAGGCGTCTGTTTGGGCAGAACGCCAGATGGAATCCTCGCCAGCGAAATCAGTCAGCAGTTGCGAAATTTTGGCGGTCGCCATGAGTGCTTCGCGAATCGGAGAATCCCACGAGCTTCCTTTTAGCCGTTGCATCGCTTGTATTGCCAAACCTGTGGCTTCATCAGTCGAGTCGTCCAATGGATTCTCGGGCAGGCGATCAAAATAATCGCGGAAGTCAGTGGTGGAGGCAAAGAAAGTACGCAGATGCACTGTGTCGGCCAAAGCCGCTTGGAGTCGTAAAGCGGCATGCTCATAGACCTCGTGGTCCTGCTGATCGTAATCCAACCCCCAGTCTTCTTCTTGGAATGCTTGCGGACCGGCTACCAGCGCGTGACACAGTTCGTGAAGGATCATTTGAGCCAACGAGTCATCCGGATCGAGTGTCTCCGGTGTCCCGATTTGTAACTTCCCTTTGCCATCCCATGCAGCAAATACTTGCGTTGAACGGACGACTTGGATTCCGCAATTGTGAGCCGTGCGTACCCAAATTAAATCAAGTGGGTCGCTATATCGTTTGTGAATGGAGCGTGGCATGTCGTTATGGTAACAGAATTTTCTCCAGCGACCTTGCGAGTGGTGTCGGCAAGCAGCAAGTGTCCCGTTGAATTTAAGGAAATATTGCAATGCCAACTTTGGATAATATGGACAGCCGCCTGTTTTTTTGCGGATATTTTTACGGAAAGACGAGTTGAAATTACTCGAAGTCAGCTTGATTCGGTCAAGAACGAAAACGATCCGTGTGGGGGAATCTACGCGAGTGCGATAGAATAAGGTTTCTGCTGATTTGAATTCTCCCCGACCTGCCGCCGATGGAACGCGACGCAAATAAATACAGGGACACGGCGTCCCAGCTTCACTCCGATTTGATTGATCAGGTGCTGGAGGATTTACGCAAGAAAATTCGTGCTTATGTACTTTGGCAGGGACTGTCGCTGGCCGCGATTTGGGTGGCAGTTTCGTTCTGGATTGCTTTAGCGCTCGATTACGGGCCAGTCTGGTTTGGGTTGGCGGAAATGCCACGAACTTGGCGTTTCATGTTGCTTGTGCTTATCGTCACAGTTTTGGGGATGGTGCTCTATCAATGGGTCTTCCGTCGAATCTATCGACAGCTGAGCCCTGCTAATTTGGCCATGTTATTGGAGCGGCGATTCCCCGAACTTAACGACGCTTTGGCAACAGTGGTCCAGGCACCCGAGTTGAGTGAAGAGTCGGAACTGCCGCAACGTTCTACGGAGGAGTGGCAGCAAGCGAAAAATCATCATCAGCTGATGTTGGAGGAGTCTCGTGCGCATGCCGAGCGTATTCTCGAAACAACGTCGCTCAAAGAGGTCTTTAACTTTCGACCACTGGGGGTCGCCCTGCTGGGGGTCGCTTTGTTATCCGTGAGTGTGGTGGGGTTTGCGGCAACCCAGAACAGTGCCTTTCTGACGGCCCTGCGACGGGTTTACTTGCTCGATAACCTGCAATGGCCGCGAGATTGCCATGTTGAATTGGTTGGGTTGAAGGTTAAGTATGCCGAGCCCGTGACGGGTATCCCCGAGATGAACCAACCGCTCAGCTTCGTTGATGATCGGGCGGTCGTTACTAGAAATTCCAATGTTTCACTTTTAACGCGTGCCGCATTGCCGAGCCCATCAGACGAGCAGCATCGGTTGCCGCGTCTCTGTGAATTCATTTATCGCACTGCTGACGGGCAACGCGGGCGTTTGCCGATGAATAAAATTGGTGGTGCCAGAGATGGTTTCCAAAATTATGCTCTCGAAGGCGAGTTGCTAGAGCGAGTCGCTAACGATATTGAATTCTACATTCGAGGAGATGACCACACGATTGGTCCTTTTACTATACAAGCGGTAAATGCGCCGGCGGTTATATCAACCAATTTGGATTGTGATTACCCAGAGTATTTGGTTGATGTGGCTTCGTCTCGTTTTACGTCGCGAGAGGTACCCTATGCGTCCGGGATGAGTTTACCAATCGGCACGCAGGCAGCATTGGTCGTGAAGTTCGATAGGCCCCTAGCAGACGCTTTTTTGCTGGATGCCGAAAATAATCTGATCGCTCGTCCAGAATGGGAACAGGCGACTTGTACCGTAAAACTTCCAGAAATTCAGCAGACGCAAAATTTTGGATTGTTAGTGAAAGGAGTGCAGGGTGATTTCCTGCCCTTGCCGTTGGAGTTTTTAGTCAATGCCGAAGAGGATCGCCCCCCTCAAATTGCCTCTCGGTTAAAGGGGATTGGAAATGCGGTCACCCCCGAAGCAAGGATTCCTGTGATCTCTGAAATTTCAGACCAGCATGGAATACAGAAGACGTGGATAGAATTGCAAACACCACTGACCGATATTATTGAATTAAACCAGACTCCGACCGAGGGGGTTTTGGAGAGCGAAGTCGATTTGCGACAAATTCGAATCGCCGGGACTTTACCGACGGATCTCCCTACCGATCCGCCCGCAGAAATTGTCTTAACCGTCATCGCCAAGGATCACTTCAATTTGCAGGGCGATGAGAATATTGGTGCGGGGACTCAGCACCCTTTAGAGGTCGTGTCGGCGGATAAACTGCTTCGCATTCTGGAACGTGAGGAAGCGGATCAGCGCTTTCGATTGGAACAAATTCTTCAAGAGATGGGCGACGCGCGGAGCTACCTTGTTCGCGCGCGAATCTCACGAGCTAACCAAGAAAACACGAATGAAGAGCAGGTGCCTGAGAACTCGGATGCTGCAGTAGTTTCAGCCGCTGACTGGGAATTACGACAGCTTTTCCTGCAACGTTCTTTATTACAGGCTCAAAAATCCCGCCAAGAAATTCAAGCAGTCGCTTTCACCTTTGCCGATATTCGACTGCAGTTAATTCATAATCGAATCGACGCCGAGGATCGAAAAAAACGCTTGGCCGATAACGTAGTGGACCCGTTGGAGGGGATCGTAAACGGATCCTTGCCGGATTTAGAATCGCGTTTGGTGGAAGCTGAAGAAATATTGCAATCGCTAACGAATCTCAGTTTGACGACTACCAAGTCACAGTCGCTAATCCAGCAAGCAGAGCAAAAGTCGATTGAGGCCCTGGCTGCCGCTGACATCGTGCTGAGTGAACTTCAGCAAGTCTTAAACGCGTTGTTGAAATTCGAAACTCAAAACGAATTGTTGGATTTGGTGCGGCGAATGCTGGAGCAACAGGAAGATTTAAAAAAACGAACGGAAGCCATGCGAAACAAAGAGGCGTTTGATGACATCTTTAATAAATGATCCATCGCTAATGAAGCGGCAGGGTCCATTCGATGTTGATCGTCTGACCCGCCCTTGTGCGACTCCCGCGATGGTAAGCTTGTTTTTTGTATGCCTTGGCATGTTGGTAACGCCGCTTGCAGGTGTCAACGCTCAGGATTCAAAAGCGGAAGATAGTAACGCTAAGATTCTCGCGGATCAGCAAATACTTGCGGAACAATATGAATTGTTGGAGAAGAAACTTTTCTCGCTTTACCAGTTTGAACAGGAGCAAAATCCGGAACGAGCTGAGTTGCTGCAAAAAGCCTATCAGTCTTCCAAAGAACGCCTGACACTCGAAAAACTAAATCAGACGGTACTGCAATTACGTCAGACCCAATTGCGAAATGCAGAAAAAGGTCAGACGCAAATTGTGAGTGAATTACAAGCCATGCTAGATTTGTTGCAGAGCGAAGATCGCGGCAAGCGAGTGCGGGAACGGATCGATCGCTACAAGGAATACGTTAAGGAAGTTAATCGTATCTTACGTATCCAACAAGGCATTCGTGGGAAAAGCGAACGTGGGCAGCCAAGCGATGAATTGAAATCAGAACAAGATCGTAACGCTCAGCGAACCAAGGAGTTGGAAGCGCAAATCGAATCCAAGGAATCGGCGGACGATGATGGCGATAAGCCCAATCAGGG
>JAAEPL010000008.1 GCA_024232675.1 Planctomycetaceae bacterium | reverse complement strand
TTCAGACTTTTTATGGTGCTGTTTGACGAATTCGGAACGGCAGATTCTAGCCGAAGGCCTATTTCCGGTCGAGGGGCAAAATCGCGAGTAAAGGCTGCATATGCCTAAAAAACACGGGTTTTTTGCCTTCTCTGACCCCAGCCGTAAAGATTCTCGTCGAGAGGGATCGACAGAGGGCCTGCTTAGTCGCCGCCTCAGGGTGCCCAGAAATCGGGCCCCAATAGGGTTTTGGCAGCCACAAAGCTTGCCTTAAAACTCAGCGTCTTCCATCCCCAGTTGCTTCATTTTTCGATACAAGTTCGAGCGATGCAGTCCCATGCGTTCCGCGGCCTGAGTCATGTTGCCACGGGATTGTTTGATGTGACGCTCGATGTAATCGGCTTGAAATTGGCGAGTCGCTTCGGTCAATGGTAAATCCAAGGGCACCACCGGTTCATTGGATCCGGGACTCATGATGAACGAAAGATCACCCGCATCGATTTTTTCGCCGGTGAAAAGATACGCCAGTCGTTCCATCATATTCCGCAGCTCGCGGATATTGCCGGGCCACAAATGCGCCAAAAGTCGTTTCCTCGCGGCTGCTGTAAATTTGGGTACGGAACGTCGCGCTTTGGCACAGAAATTCTTAAGGAAGTAATTTGCCAGCAAAATAACATCTTCGCCTCTTTCGCGTAGCGGCGGTAAGGTCAAGTTGACGACGTTCAGGCGAAAGAAAAGATCCTCGCGAAACTTTTTGTCTCTGACTAATTGAGCCAAATCCTGATTGGTAGCAGCGATGACTCGGGCATCCGTTGTGATAGGCAGTGAACCGCCCACTCGAACGACGACTTTTTCCTCTAACACCCGCAACAGCTTGGCTTGTCCGCCCAAACTCATGTCGCCAATTTCATCCAAGAATAGAGTGCCGCCATCCGCCAATTCAAACTTGCCGGGTCGCGCCTCATGAGCGTCGGTAAAGGCACCCTTCTCGTGACCAAACAACTCGCTTTCCAATAACGATTCCGTTAGCGCTGCGCAATTCACCGCGACCAGTACGTTGTCACGACGTTCACTTAAGTAGTGAATCATTTGCGCGACCACTTCTTTTCCGGTACCGTTTTCTCCCAATGTCAAAACGGCTAACTCGGTCGCCGCTACCCGCGAGATGGTCTCTTTCAAGTCTGAAATGAGCGGGCACTCACCGATCAACTGAACTTTTTGAGCCGCTTGGTCTGCGACTTGTTTTTGAGTCGTCTTGAGGCTTTCCACCTGCTGCGTGTTGCCGATGGCCACCGTCGCGTGAGCGGCCAATTCCGTCAAAGCTTCCTCATCAGCTTGCGAGAAATTACCCTGTCTTTTATTAAGTAATTCAAATGCACCGATCGTTTTCCCCGCTTGATCGATCATCGGCACACACAGGATGGAGTGCGTTTGGAAGCCAAGCTGTTGATCCACGGTGCGATCAATCTGCGCTTGCTCATTGGCAATATCGGTGTCCACGCGCCGGGGTTGCCCGGTTTGCACGACCTTTCCGACAACGCCTGTGCCTTCCGAAATTCGCAACTCACCACCCTCCACCCCCAAAGCGGGGCGGCCAATCAAGGTCGCGGAATTGGGATCCAATAAAAAAATGGTGGCCCGCTCGGCATCCAGAAGCTGGGTTGAGGTTTCCACCATCGTTTGCAGTAACTGCTCCGTTTCCTGTGTTTGATTCCAGCGGACAGTCATCTCCAGCATTGCCACCAACCGCTGTGCCCGCTGCCGATCAACGGCCGACTGTCTGGCAATCTCGTATCCCGCGGCCAGGGCCGCCGCCAGGCTGGCACATTCCACCGCCGGCATGAGCGGTCGCGATTTGACGAGCAAGAGCTGATCCGAGTTAGGAAACAAGGGGCAAGCTGACCAATCGTCTTGCTGCAACGCCTGGTTCCGATCCAAAACATCGGCTAGGAACTCACTGGGTAAATCAACCGCTCGCCCGACCGTCGCCAATTTCCGCCATTGACCTTTGGTACCCTGCACCACGGCCACGGATTCGGCATGAGCCTGCTCCACGGAAACCCGAGGCAAGGCCATCTGCAGAAATGGCAATTCTCCCTGGCAATTTTGCAACATTCCAATAAAGTCGCCCAGCAACCGGTATCCGAGCGTTTCAGGTTGAATATTTTGGGTGTGAAAAGTCGGCATTGCGTCCCACCAGCAGAAAAACCTGTCATCTCCCCGATTCAGCTCACAGAGGCTAGAATCATCACAAGGTTTGGGACATCCAAACCTGTAATCAATCGGACTTGCTACGATTCTGGATCGTAGTCATTTTGAGTCCACTCAACAATGGTCGGGACCCGGTATCCGGGACAAGTCCATTGAAAACCAATTCAATTCGCCAAGCGGAGTTACCGAACGATGGGTTTATTTGACGGCAAGAAAGGCTTAATTCTGGGAGTGGCCAATGATCGATCCATTGCTTGGGCGGTTGCTGAGCACATTATGAACGAAGGGGGAGAATGTGGATTCTCTCATCTACCCGACCGCCCAGATGACGACAAAAAGAAGAATCGGCGTCGCGTGGAAAAAGCCATTAAAGGGCACCCCAACGCTAAGTTCATGGCACCTTTGAATGTCGAGGACGACGACCAAATTCGCGAAATCATGGCGACCACAAAACAGGAGATGGGTGGCATCGATTTCCTTCTGCACAGCATTGCATTCGCCGATCGCGCTGATTTACAGCGTGACACCATCGAAACCAGTCGAGCTGGATTTAAGATGGCGATGGATGTCAGCGTGTACAGTTTGATCGCCGTTTGCAACGCAGCGAAAGATATCCTCAATCCCTCCGCATCAATTGCTTGCATGACTTACTTTGGTGGAGAAAAGTGCGTCCCCGGCTATAACGTGATGGGTATTTGTAAAGCAGCGTTGGAAGCGACCACTCGCTATTTAGCGTTCGATCTTGGCTTGCACGATGTCCGCGTGAATGCACTTAGCGCCGGTCCCCTTAAGACCTTGGCAGGCAGCGCCGCCGGCGTTGGTGACATGTTACACCTATACGAACAAGTCGCACCGCTACAACGCAATGTGACCCATGACGAGGTTGGTAAAACAGGCATGTTCTTGCTTTCGGATCTATCCAACGGCATCACCGGTGAAGTATTGCACGTCGACGCCGGCTACAACGCCATGGGCTCTCCGGGGCGAATGTTAGATCAGATTGCGGGAAAAGCTTAGTTTCACGGTGGATTTTCAACCACGAAAAACAAACCGGTTTTTCGTGGTTCCCAAGCAGAATCCAGTCATGAATCTCACAAAAGCTCGCCGCATAATGCCCGAAATCGTCGCGATTGCGGCATAAAACGCGGTGACACTTGAAAACGTTGGACATTTCCCCGATTTCAGGCTGCGCGCCGAATGACAAGTCATTAAAATGATCCACGATCGAGAGCGCCGCTTACGAGCGCACTCTCGCCAAAATTTCGAATAATTAAAAAATCAGGACCAGAATATGTCTGCCACAAAAAAACCACGAAACAACCGCAAAGGGTCCTCGACACGACTGACCCTGCTGTTGGTGTTGCTGCTCGTTGTCGGCCTTGGTTGCGCTTACGAATTTGGCGTAGCTCGACCCAATTACCAAAAGGCTTGGGAAGCTATCAAAGTCATCGATAATGATTCCGATCCCAGCAATTTCACTAGCGTTGACATCGATGAAGCGATTGGGCAAGAAGCCTTCAAAACCGATGACAGCATACGTGAGGATTGCATCGTAAAAACCTACCGATGGCGAAGCGGGCTATTAGTCAAGAATCACGATATCCATGTCGTATTCACTAAGTTCTCGCCCCTGATGATCAAACGTAATCCAGCTCTGGAAGATACCTATCACTATTATTCCGCGGTTGCTGGCCAACCGCTCGATCCCAAACAGAATTTCCCGATTCAGAAGGAAACGATCGTACAAAATTTGAATCCACCACCTGTGAATATGGGTGGGGGCTAAGCCTCCAAAACGCTGTTCGTGATCACCGGCGTGCCTACGCATGCAGTGGAAATTTGAGAACAGACTGTCGTCAATGGCAACGGTCGCGAGGTTCACTCGCGGCCGTTTTTTTATGCCTGCGTTGCAAAGCCTGCTTTTAGGAAAGCACCGCGACTAGTAAATCGTTGAATGTCGGATCGAGAGTAGATCTTCCAAATCCAAGGTAAGAGGCGATGGGAAGTCATGTGGTTTCCCGAACGGCGTTTCCTGTTACCGGGCTTATCGGTCACTCGCCAATCACGCCAGAGCGCGATTCAGGTAGGTAGCCCCCAGCCCTTCGCTTCTATTGTTTATCTGATTGTGCTGGGGGCGTCGCCGCAGCAGGCTTCTCAGACTTTTCTGCCTCTTTCGAGGGCTTCGTGATTTTGATCATCTCAATTTCGCCCTTGGGCCCCTCTTGAATTCCAAACCCAAGCATTTGCCAATCAGCTTCAGTTGAACCTGGCTCGAGGATGCGGCGGAATATCATCTCGAATTTGGAGGCCTGCAGATCCTTTGATTTCGGTTGATATTTGTAATTACAGGCGACTGCGGTGCGATTGGATTCTGGATCTGATTCGATTCGACCATAGCCCAGAAACTGAAGCTCACCTTGGCGACCATCCTCTTCGATGATGGAAATCGGTGGATTACTTATCCAACTCGCATATCGCATCACCGACTGACTGGGTTGCGTGCTAATGTCGTCGGGAATTTGGTACAACTGCTCAAGATTGGTGTCCTGCGACTTGCGTTTTCGGGGTTCCACGGTGTACTGAAAGGCTTCTGGATAGCGTCCTGCTCGAATCAGGTCCGCCACTTTCACACTACACAGCTTCGCTTGGTAACAGATGTACCAAGACCGGCCGAAGGTGCTTGTGAGCGAAAATGCTGAAAACAGGACGGCCAGAAAGAGCGCCATTTGGGCGATTTTCATCCCCGCATATCGCTTGGAAACATCAATTTTGCTGATGGAAAAAATTGCCAAAATGATGGTAATGAGATTCACGATGACAAAGGGTGGCGAGATAACCGACGCCACGCTCAGTAGGCTCAAGATAAAGGCCACGATGGAGAGCCCATAAATGGGTTTGTATTCCGGGTCCGACAGCGAATCTTCTGCACTCTCGTTAAATTTAGCCATGATTTCTGCCGAGAAATTTCGAAAGGTGGTTAACGCAGGACCCGCAACGTCTCCTGCTCAGACAGTTTTAATCGACGGTTGTAGTATTTGTAAATGAAGTCACCTTTGGAATCGAACACCATGGCCCCCAAATCTCGGTCAGCTGGGTGCAGTTGATTGGCGTCATAGCCATTTGGCAATGCAGCAGCCAAAGCACCGCGGGATCGGCTCTGCATGAAACCAAGCCATAGCCGATCCGGGGCTGCTGTAAAATTCACACTATCGGGTCGGGCCTGAAAATTACCCGCGCCGGGCGGAAAGGGTGCGGTATGAAACGAGAATTGCATAAAACA
>JAAEPL010000007.1 GCA_024232675.1 Planctomycetaceae bacterium | reverse complement strand
TGCCTGACGGTAAGCAGCACTCATCATTACCATTTTGAAAAATTGTTTTACGTCCCAACCAGATTCGCGAAACTCGATCGCTAGCCAGTCCAATAAATCTTGATTGCTCGGCAGGGTTCCCATCACGCCAAAATCCTCTGGCGTGACAACGATCCCAGCCCCGAAAATTTCTTGCCAGAATCGGTTGACGGTGACTCGAGCCGTTAGTGGGTTTGCCGGATCGACAACCCATCGTGCGAGTCCCAGTCGATTCCGTGGAGCGTCTTCGGGCATGGGCGGTAACGCTTCCGGCGTGGCGGCGGTAACGGTTTCGCCGAGCTTATCGTAGGCCCCCCGCATTAAAATGTTGGCCATGGGAGGCGTTGTTTTTTCCACCTGCACATGAGTCACTGGACTGCGATCGCGAATCGTCGTTTGCTCTGTTTGCAAGTCGCTCAGGTTTTTTTCGAGTGCGATGAAGTCCTCGTCATGGTGGCGAAGATAGTTCTCCAAAAGGTTTTTCTGGAGTTCAGCGGAGCGATCTTTCGCAGGAGTGGAAAGAGCCAGTTTGAGAGGACCCGCTGCCGCCACGTTGCTGACCTCGGCGGGGCTTAATGGGCGGTCATAAAGCAAAAAATCTTGTACCGAGCCTTCCAGAGGCGATTGACCTGCGTTGCGACTGCCAATATTTAGGGGAGTGGTCGTTTGTGTGTCTGCATCTTGTTTGAGACTTGCTCGGTCGACACGCGTGCTTGCCGGTTGGCCGTCGACGTAAATCTTTAATCCCTGGGCTTTGCCGCTACCATCCCATGTCATGAAGACATGCTGCCATTGACCGGGCTTAACGCGATTGCCCTTGGTAACCACCTTGAGCCCGTTTTCGGTCCACTTGTCGATGATGTGAGCCGCAAATTCACTGTCATTTTGCCACAAATCCCAACCTCGGTAGCTGTTTTGATTATTCATACGACCCACGATGGCGCCCGATCGCTTGGCCGTCGTCTTGACCCAACAGCCCACACTGAAGGGCTGGTTTACGGCAAAGTTTCCGTAATCACCTAGTTCGATGATCGAGTCTTTTGTCAAACGAGGAGCAGGACCAATCACGCCATCCTTCTCCCAAACTAACGACCCGGAGGCCTTGAAGGTTTGACCTTCTTCGTTTTTCTGAGCAGCTTGGGTGGCAACGGATTCTTTGTAATCCATGGAGCCAACCTCGTTCCCTTTTCCGTCATCCAGTGGAACGTGCAGGAGCAGTCCATCGAGCGGAGCTTGCCCAATGGTCTCCGGAGTTACATTTGCCAACCAGTGCTCAAAATCGGGTTGAGATTGAACTCTTCGTTGGTCTCGTAATTGGGATGCAGCTGAGATTTCAGAGGGTAAGGCATCCCACCGCACGCGATCTTTTCTTGCTGGCACAACGATCGTGGGCCCCAGTCCATCTTTGCGATTTCCATCTTTAGGTTTCTGCGTCGTGTTCCGGAAAAAAGCGGCGAGAGAGTAATAATCCTTAATGGAAATGGGATCGAATTTATGGTCATGACACTGCGCACAATTGGCAGTCATACCGAGGTATACCCAACCGAAGGTCTGGACGCGGTCGGCCGCGTACATCGCCAAATTTTCTTCGTCAATGGTCCCCCCTTCATTCGTGGTCATGTTGCATCTTTGAAAACCGGTCGCGATTAACTGCTCGCGACTCGGGTCTTCGAGCAAATCGCCTGCCAGTTGTTCAACAGTGAATTGATCAAAAGGTTGGTTGGCATTGAAAGCATCGATAACCCAATCTCGGTAAGGCCACATTTCCCGATAATTATCGAAGTGCATACCGTGTGTGTCAGCGTAACGAGCTGCGTCTAGCCAATAACGACCGCGATGTTCACCCCAACTCGAACGCTCCATTAAGCGGTCAATCCACTGAGACACCGCGCGGTCCGCGTTCTTTTTGTAATCAATCAGGAAAGTTGATGTGTCCGCGGGGCGTGGTGGCAAACCCGTGATATCCAGATTGAGGCGTCGAAATAGGGTGTGAGGATCAGCCTCTTCAGCCGGTTGCAAGCCGGCGGTTTCGAGTCCCGCAAGGATGAAACGGTCAATCTCGTTCTTCGCCCATTCCGTATTGTTAACCGCCGGCAAGCGAGGCCTTTGAGGTGCGACAAGTGACCAATGTTGTTGATAATTAGCCCCCTCGGAAATCCACTGCTCTAGCAAGGCTTTTTGTTCGTCCGTTAGCGATTTATGGGACGTCGGCGGGGGCATCAGCAGGTCTTCGTCCGTCTCTTTGATCCGCTCGATCAAACTGCTGGAATCGGGGTCGCCCGGGGTGATTGCGCCGCCGTCGATGGCGTCCTGTCTCACATCCAGTCTCAAATCGGCTTGCCGAGCTTCTGCATGCAGGCCGTGACAGGCTAGGCAGTTTTCCGCGAGTATGGGTTTGATCTCCGACAGAAAGTCGACTTTTTCCTGAGCCACCAACGAAGCGGAAAGCAACGCAGTGATTAAAAAAATATGGATACTAGGCAAAGCTGATTTCATGATGGACCCGTGTCTACTGACGATATTCGGAGCTCGACATACGCCTGATTCTAACATAGGAGAACTCATCAGACTCCCCGGATTGGCGATTGTCGGCACCCTCATTCTAATCGCTGAGTCGCCAGAAAAAAAATGATTAAGCAAGGTTTACAGGTTATGTAGCTTGCTTGATTAAAACGTAAAAAAATGCGGAAACAACCGAGCAAAGAATCTTGCTTTAATTTACGGATAACAAACCATTTTTTTTGACGGGTAGTGGTCAGTTTCGGGCAGGTGCCGATGTGCTCGGCCCCGCCAATTGAATGATTTTTTTTGCGCTGGGTGTGTTGGATTCGAGATTGCCCAAGTAGTTGTTATCCCACCGGTGCCACTCTTTTTTTGATTGGTTGAATCGAATCGGGTCACCAGAAGTGTCACGAATGACATTGGATGCGAAGAGGAAATCCGTACTACCTTGGTCAATGAAGATGCCGTTATTGGGTGCGCCGCCGTGAGCGAAACCGCTCCGTTTGACATCGTGAATGTAGTTGTTGCGGATGATCGTTCCGGGTTGCCGTCCCAGGGTGTAGATGCCTCCGCCATCGGCTAGTTTTTGCATGACATTGAAGATGTGATTATTTTCAACAATACAATGGGACTGAGTGGTGGGCTCATCGCTCCAGCGGTATCCAATGGAGATTCCTGAATATGGCAGATCGTAGATTTCGTTATGTGAAATAAGCGTGTCTTTGGAGAAAGCAGCATAAATCCCCACCCCGCCGATACCATCGTTTCCGCAGCGACGGACGATGCAATCGGAGATCTTGGTACGCTGGGGGGCATCGTTTTTGTTCCGCCAGTCTGCCGCAAGATTCGCAGCTTGATCATTGTCGAGATCGCCTTTCCCTCTCCAGCCAATAATGATGCCCGAGCCTCCCACGTCTTCGAAGATAGAACGGGTTACTTGGTTATCCCGACAGCCGGCACCAAATCCAATCGCTGAGTTGTTGAGATGGGCAAAGCGGCAATTTACGAATTGGCATTCTGCAGCGTAGGTACATTCGATCGCCACCGATTGAACAAACGTGCGCGCTTCAATTTGAGTACCGTAATGACTAGCTTGAATTTCGTTAAAACCCATTTCTGGAAGCGGGAATCCGCAGTGCGCAAAGCAAATTCCTGTGAACCTTAAATTGCGTACCGCCTTTTCCGGTGATCCCTGAATTTCTAATAAACGACTTAAGCGGGGTGCCACTCCCAATGCCGTTTGTGGGTTTTGGTTAGCGCGCGGAAGGTAAGTCAGGATGCCTGTCTGCGAATCTAAAAACCACTCACCCGGTTGGTCAAGAAAACTACGATGATGCTCCAGATATGCGGTCTTGCCCGGACTGGCCGTGGTCATGGGCCCGTGGCCTAGCCAACCCATGGCGGTGGCTGTTTGGAAGTAATCCCCATCGGCAGCGATTACTTTAGCCCGGGCCACAGACCAGTTACCAAAGACGATGAGTTCCGTACGCTGATCCGCTGGGTTCTCAAGCGTGAGTGGTTGATCAAAGCTAAATGTTTTTACTGCATCATCCACGGTTTGCAGATGCAGGGAGCCGTCGTTATTGGGCCAGCGACTGCGGGTCGCGCGCTGGTCTTCCACCACAAGCTGGCGGAAAAACCACTTGCCCGCCGTAACCGCCGGCAACTCGATCTCCCAGTGACCTTGCTCAGTTAGCTGCCAATTCCCGAATGCAGTTCCACCACTCCACGTGACTTCTGCTTGAGGTGCAGATTGATAAGTGACAGAAAAGCGATCGGTGCCACTATCGCGCGCATCGAAAGCAAAAGTTTGCGGCAATTCGTACACGCCTTCTTGGACAATCACGACCACGTTATCCGTCAATCCGCTCGCAACCAAATCACGCACCTGTGATTGCGCGCGTTCCGGGGTGCGAAACGGGCTTTCGCGCGTGCCAAGATTATCGTCGTGACCCTGAACCGCAACGTGGAATTCAATTTGGCTCTGCGCGGGGGAGCAAGAACACGCCAACCACGCAAAGAGAAAGATAAATCCAATTTGTTTACTGTTCGAAGACGCGGCAATTTCCATGAAGATTCCTAATTCGGTTTGACAACACGCTCAGCGATTTCACGAATCACCTTTATAGCCAATTCAACGTCGTCCCACGTCGTGTCGAATTGCCCCACCGTTAGGCGAATCACAAACATGCCCTGATGGCTGGTTTGAGTAAGGTAAATACGTCCATCGGCGTTAATCTGCTGCAACAGCTGTTGAGTGCTGTCGTTGGCGTCACGATCCTGTGGCGCCAAGCGAAACGTGAATAAAGCAAACTTGGGCGGCGTGACAATTTCTATTCCCGGGGTTATCTCTAAAGCTGCACATGCGAGTTTTGTCCAAGCGATATGATTTCGAATACGGTTTCGTAAATCATCGAGACCGTGGGCACGCAATAAAAACCAAAGTTTCAGCGCCCGAAAACGCCGGCCCAAAGGAATCGTCCAATCAGAATAATTGGTTATCTCGTCCTCTTCGAGTGTCTCGAGGTAATCAGGACGCAGACTTAGCGTTTGAACTTGAGATGCTGGTTCACGTAGGAATTGGACTGAGCAGTCAAAACTGGCTCCTAACCATTTATGCGGATTCAGGACGAGACTATCAGCCAATTCAATCCCATCCCAGACGTGCCGGTATTCGGGACAGATCATGGCTGAGCCAGCCCACGCAGCGTCGACATGTGAGTACATGTTCTCGTCTCTGCTGATGCTTAAGATGGCTCTTAAGCGATCGGAGGCACCGAACGAAGTACCGCCAATGCAGCCGATTATTCCAATCGGTAGCATACCGGCAGCTCGATCATTCTGAATTGCTTTCTGCAGTGCATCGGGTCGCATTGCCCAGTCATCATCGGTGTCAACTTTGATCAGGTTCTCTTGTCCGATCCCGGCCAAGCGGGCCGCTTTGTCAACTGAACAATGGGTTTGCGCGGATGCGTAGATCCTCATAGTCGGATGCCCGGCAAGGCCCTTGGTTAACCCTTGCCATTGGAGAGCGCGTTCTCGCATGGTGAGCACGGCACACAGCGTTGCCGTGGTCGCCGAGTCATGAATCACGCCGCGAAAAATTGGTGGCAGATCCACCGCCTGGCGTAACCAATCCATCATCACTGTTTCTAATTCGGCCGCAGCGGGGGAGGTTTGCCATAACATGCATTGAGCAGAAATTGCGTTGACCAACTGTTCCGCTAACATCGAGGCAGGCGCAGCGTTTGAGCTGAAGTAAGCAAAAAAACGTGGGTGCTGCCAGTGCGTCATACCTGGCGGAATGATGTGCTCGAAATCGGCAAAAATAGCTTCCATGCTATCAGCAACATCGGGTGGTGATTTGGCAATTTGCCGCGCGATATCTCCGGGCGCAGCTTGCGAACGAACAGGTCGATCGCGAAGCGTGGAATGATATTCCGCGGCCCAATCCGCTGCTCTCTTTGACCACTCGGGTAATTCGTCATGTCGCACGCGAACGTCTCCTGATTGGGATGATTCCCAGGTTGGCGGCAATTTCCTAAACCGGTTTAAGATACAAGGGGAAGCGATGGACTAGGGCTGCTCCGGAACCATAGCGATGATCCGCAGGGGACCGCCACTGCCACCACCAATTTTCATTGGCAAGGCGATCACTTGAAATTTTTCAGTCGGTAATTTGTCTAGGTTCGCAACATTTTCAAAAGCGGGAATGTTGTGTTTAAACAAGTTGACATGGCTTTCAAATAACCGGGACTGCCCAAAATCAATGCTGGCCGTATCGATACCGATGGCCTTGATGGCTCGATGTTCTGCTAACCATTGGGCTGCCGACGGTTCCAGCCCTGGAAAATGCAGTTGTGCAACGGCTTCGGGGCCGCGGGCAGCAGTACCAAGATAACGTTCCCGCTGTTGCCAGTGTTTCCCGTTGCCGGTCCGCAGTAAGACAATGACATCGACTAGTTGACGTTGGTGTTCTGTTTCCCAGCGACGTAGATCTTCGATCGTGATTTGATAGTCGGCGTCCTGTGCGCAAGCCTCGGATACATCAACGACGATTCCCTCTCCGATTAATCTTTGGATCGGAATGGCATCGACCGTTTGCCGATCCTTGTAAAAGTGGATCGGGGCATCGACATGAGTTCCGCCATGTTCGGCACCTTGGAAGCGGTTTGCTGAATAGTAATAGCCTTTGTCGGTGACACCCGCCTTGCCGCGAATCAAATCAAAACCATCCTCCGTAGGCCAATAAATTGTATTACGATCAAATGGGTGCGTCAGATCGACGACCGTTTGTCCTGAGAGCAGCGTATCCTTGGGCTGAGATCTGCGTTCTTGAGCATGGCACACGCTGCCCACGAAAATAATCAGAACCGCAACAGTAACGCATCGGTGCAACAGTTTCATGTTCTCTCGTCCCCTTTTAGGTTTTGCTGTGCACAATTTTAACACAGAACATTCCACCGATTGTCCATAAGCAATTTGCTTTAAGGTGAATTTTTGCTCATGGCGTAATTCACGATGTTGAAGCAAGTAATGGAAGGTGAAGCGTACCAAAAAGCAGAGCCCGCCGAATTTGTTCGGCGGGCTCTGGATTGTGGGAATCAACGGAGCCGGGCACAGCCACGCTCCCTCTTTGCAGTCGGGGCAGGACCCCAGCCTGATCTTAAGCAATATCGAAACGGTCCAGGTTCATGACTTTGTTCCAAACGGCGACAAAGTCTTCGACGAAGACGGTGCCGGAATCATCACATGCGTAAACTTCTGCAATGGCCCGTAACTGGGAATTGGAACCAAATACTAAATCAACCGCAGTTCCAGTCCATTTGACTTCGTCGGAACCTCGTTGGCGTCCTTCGAAGAAATGCTCACACTTCTCTGATTTCTTCCACTCGATATTCATGTCCAGCAGGTTGACGAAAAAGTGGTTGGTTAACGTCTCTGGCTGTTCGGTGAAAACTCCAAAGGGTGTCTGTCCCACGTTCGTGTTTAACACACGCATGCCACCAATTAACACCGTCATCTCGGGTGCCGTCAACGTGAGCAGGTGCGATCGATCGATGAGAAGTTCTTCAGGACCACGATCTTCGGAATTCCCGAAGTGGTTACGGAATCCATCCGATGTCGGCTCGAGAACCGCAAAAGATTCAACGTCGGTCATTTCTGACGTGGCGTCGGTGCGACCCGGAGTAAATGGGACGTGGACGTCGTGACCGGCTTTTTTAGCCGCAGCTTCTACCGCAGCACAACCTGCCAAGACGATCGTATCCGCCAGGGAGACTTGGGGGCCACCTGCGTGCGATTCGTTGAAAGCCTTCTGAATCTGTTCCAGTTGATCAAGCACGCTCGACAGTTCCGCGGGTTGATTGACGGCCCAGTCTTTTTGCGGAGCTAACCGGATACGGGCTCCGTTGGCTCCTCCACGTTTGTCCGTTCCACGGAAGGTCGAAGCAGACGCCCAAGCGGTTGTCACCAAGTGAGAGATTGAAATACCTGATTCCAAAATCTGTTGCTTCAGCTCGGCAATTTCTTTATCGCCAACGAGCGGGTGATCCACCTCAGGCACAGGGTCCTGCCACAGTTGGGCTGCGGGAACCAAATTGCCAAGGCACCGAGAAACAGGGCCCATGTCGCGATGCGTCAATTTATACCAAGCGCGGGCAAAGGCATCGGCGAACTGATCCGGGTTCTCATGAAAACGTCGCGAGATCGGTTCGTAAGCCGGGTCAAGTCGCATCGCTAAATCGGTTGTGAACATGATCGGGGCATGTTTCTTGTCGGGGTCAAAAGCATCGGGCACGCTGGTCGAAGCCGCCCCATCCTTGGGGATCCACTGGATGGCACCCGCCGGACTTTTGGTTTGCTCCCATTCGTAACCAAACAGGTTATCGAAGTAATTGTTGTCCCAAGTTATGGGATCAGTTGTCCAAGCGCCTTCTAACCCGCTACTAATGGTGTCGCCTGCGTTTCCGCTGCCGAAACTACTTTTCCAACCGAGTCCCTGCTCTTCAATGCCGGCGCCCTCGGGTTCCGGACCCACGTATTGATCAGGATCAGCAGCACCATGAGCTTTGCCGAAGGTATGGCCACCCGCAATCAAGGCGACCGTTTCCTCATCGTTCATTGCCATGCGACCAAAGGTATCGCGGATATCAAAAGCTGATGCCAAGGGATCGGGGTTACCGTTGGGGCCCTCGGGGTTCACGTAAATCAAACCCATTTGCACCGCGCCCAATGGATTTTCTAGCTCGCGTTCTCCGCTGTAGCGTTTGTCGCCCAGCCATTCGCTTTCCGGACCCCAGTAAATATCCCCTTCGGGTTCCCAGGTATCGACACGGCCGCCGGCAAAACCGAAGGTCTTGAAACCCATCGATTCCAAGGCGCAGTTTCCGGTGAAGATCAACAGGTCGGCCCAAGAAAGTTTCGCGCCATGCTTTTGCTTGACAGGCCAAAGTAGTCGCCGAGCTTTATCGAGGTTGACGTTATCTGGCCAGCTATTCAAAGGTGCAAATCGCAGCGTTCCCGAGGAGGCCCCGCCCCGCCCGTCACCAATGCGATAGGTACCGGCGCTATGCCATGCCATGCGAACGAAAAAGGGGCCGTAATGACCGTAATCGGCGGGCCACCACTCCTGAGACGTGGTCATCACCTCTTCGATGTCTTGTTTCAGCTCGTTAAGATCAATTTTTTGAAACTCTTCTGCGTAATTAAAGCCCGCGTGCATGGGGCTCGTCATCGCTGAATTCTGGTGCAACATCTTGAGATTCAGCTGATTCGGCCACCAATCCGCGTTTGAAAAAGCACCCGCTGCGGTGTGGCGTTGTGCGGCCCCGTTCATGACAGGACACTTCATTTCGCTTGACATATTTTCTCCATTTATGTGGTATTCAGTCGTATTTTTACAAAGATCAGGGTGGGTTGGAAAGTGGCAAAAATCTGCCAGACCGATTCACCTTCAAGACTGTTGCGAACAGTTGTGAAACTGTTCGGTATGGGGTGGATTTTGCACTTCCCCTTTAATCCGAGGTTGCTCGATTCACCAATCGACTCAGCGACGGAGGCTTCTCAAGAGCCGCCAAACCTAAATATCGCCCGAGCGGCAACGCTACCAGCGGGCTGATGAGCGAAACTAAGGGAACTGGACCGAGCCAATCCAAATGCCGTTTCCATTTCCCTAATGGGTGTGAAATCACCTCTCGTCCGGCATTCAATAGTGCGTTAACTCTTAATCAAGCCACGTTTTTAAAGATGCTTCATGATCCGTTGCATGAGACCGATGTCGTGCACGGTAGAAAGAAATTCAGGTGGCTTTCAATAAATTAAACGCCTGTTCTAATTGGAGCAAGGGGTGACAAGAACCCGCCGGTGGTTGTGAAATTGCTCTCGGATGAGCGAGGCTTTCCCTCGGTATCGCGTAATGGTTGTTGTGTGGTCCCGCCATTTGGTTCGAGATAAAGGAAGTTCAAATACTCGTCGCCTCATTTGTGTTT
>JAAEPL010000006.1 GCA_024232675.1 Planctomycetaceae bacterium | reverse complement strand
GGCCGTGCGGCGATTTTGACTGTCCATCGCGTAATTTCCTTAGGCTTTATGGCTGGCCAATCTTGGCAAATGATTATTTCAAAGGCGTTTTTTATATTGTATGCCGATTTGACAAAGGAAACCGCGGGTTCCAAAGTGGGGGAAGCAAGCTTGTTTGTGGCGGCCGTAAATGAACTTCGTGCGAAAAAAAACAAAAAAGCAAAATTGATATGTGCGTCCCCGAATGCTTAATCGTTAGGGACCGGGTGGTTGCTTTTGTGGTGTGCGGCGATCCTCGTTCAGAATGTTTCCATTCACATCATGATGCCGAAATATTGCTTGAGGGTTGCCCTTTTCGTCCCGAGTCACTTCGACTCGTAAGAACCCCCCTTTGATATTCAGATAGCGATGCATTTCAGACTGATCTGATTTTCGAAAACCACCAGCGTGTTTGTTGGTGGTTGGCCCGCACGAGTATTCCCGAACTCCCGAAATTGGATCCACGGATACGTACTGCCAGTGGCGATCGCCACAAACCACATACATGTCTTTTTGTTGGCTAATGAATTTTCGAATTTCGTTGCCTTCGTGAGTGAAGCCAACATTGGCATGATTGTCTTTTTTATTCCCACGGTCCGGTCCGACAACAGGTGTCGGACTAATTAAAATGCGAAACGTCGCATCAGAGTTTTTTACGGAATCGAAGAACCATTGTTTTTGTTTGTCGCCCCAAATTGTTTTATCTGGCCCGTCAGGCATTCGGTTGTCGCTGCGAAAGTCCCTGCCTTCGACTAACCAAATTTGTAGATCGCGTCCCCAGCGTATGGTGCGGAAAGTGCTTTCGCCCATAGGAACTTGTTCGCGGAATAACTGCAGTCCTTGTTCCCAAGAAATGTCGCCATAATTTTGACCGGGCCAGCAATCATTTTTTAGTGTGTCGTGATCATCTTTCATGAAATAGCTGGCGGTTTGATTATGGAAATCACGTTGGAACGGCATTGCATAGATGCGATTCCATTTGAAACGTGCCAAGGGCAAGGTGTCAGCGAACGGTCCTGTTTTGTCGTAGTATTCAATGTCGCCGGTATGGACAAAGAAATCGACGCCGAGCTCTTGCATTCTGGGGTAGATTTTATGACCGTTGACGTCATCATCACGGCGATGGTATTCCTGTCCTGTTACCACGGAGAAGGCAACATCTCCGATTTGTTCCGCGTTGAGTGCCGTCTTGAAACTGCCTTCCACGCGGGAACTAATTTCGTTTTCGCGATCGCGCCTCGCTTCTGAAATTACGCTGTAACGCGTGCCAGGTTGGAGGTTTTCCAGCGAAAATTGATGGATGTAATCCATCTCGGGGTCAACATCTTTCCACGCGGTGGTGATTGCGGTTTGTGACTTTTCCAGAGGCCAATACTTCAATCGCACCTGTCCCATTGCACCAGGGACCGACCCTTTCATTTCTTCGAGATTCCATTTGGGGCGATCCGTTTGGTTTCTCTTTTTTGTTTTAGGGAATGGTTTGCCCGACTGGTTTCGCTCGTCACTTTTCGTTAAGCGGGTCCAAACAATGGCACGATCGTCTCGGACCTCTCCGATCTTGATTCCATTAGCTTGCTGTGGTGGATGTGAGCGGGAATGATGTTTCGCTTCGGTGGCGATGTAGGATTGATGTCCAGTCGAGTTTTGACCGAGGATGGCATGGCGTGTGATGGGCATTTTTTGTCGATGGTTGTCGATCTTCAATGCCAGATCGGTTCGGTGAATGAGATTAGTGAATTCGTTAGGATCTTTGCGAAGGTCGTAAAATTCTTCGCTTCCATCGTTGTAATGGATGTAGCGATGGTCTTGAGATGTGATGGCGTAATTGCCGGGACCGAAACTGGTCCTGGCGAAATGGGGCCAATTTGCCTGCGGATTTTTCAATAGGGGAACCAAGGAATGACCTTCGTGGGAATCGTCGGCTGATAGTCCGGTTAATTCGAGTAGCGTTGGGTAAATATCGAGCAATTGAACCGCTGCTTGACATTTACTGCCCCTTGAAATTCCCGGGCCGGCGATAATTAGGGGAACTCTTGTCGAATCTTGCCAAAGACTCCGTTTTGCATAGCGTTGCTTTTCGCCTAGATGGAATCCATGGTCGCTAAAAAGAACAACATAAGTGTTATTCGATTGGGCACTTGCCTCTAGTGCATCCAAGACTTTACCAATTTGCTCGTCTACAAAACTGACGCTGGCTAAATAAGATTGCACCAGTGGTTTTTGCTGATCATTATTTGTGACCCAGCCGTCGGTTGGTGCAATGTGTTTTAGGCGGGTGATGTCACGGCCATAAGGCGGAATGTCAGCAAGGTCATTTGCTTTTGTGAGTGGTAACTCAACCTGTTCCAAAGGATGCAGGTCGAACCATTTTTGGGGAGCAAACTGTGGCACGTGAGGTCGGTAAAAACCTACACCAAGCCATTTGGGTTGGGGATTTGATTGGTTTAGTTGCTTTGTGGCCCAAGCAGCAATTTTTTGATCTGGCATCAATGTGGACGGATCGGGGTAAGCTCCCCAGTCCCATAGTGGGTGTCCTGGAAAGGGACTTATCTTGTCTTGGGGCATGGGTCCAAAACCACCAAAATTACCCGCGTAATTTGGCAGGTGTTTTTTGTTTTGTGGTCCGTGGAATAATTTGCCCGCAGCCGCGACCTGATAGCCCTCCGCAAGAAATCTGTCCGGCATGAGACGACTTTTACGAGCCACCGGTGACTGAGTTAAATCCGGATTGAGAAAATAAATGCCGGAACTGCTCGGGTACAACGAAGTCATCAAGCTGGTTCTTGACGGATTGCATACGGGTGCTTGGCAATGGGCATTGGTAAAGAGCACGCCACGCGAGGCCAGGCGATCAATATTTGGCGTTTTGGCCTGTGGGTGTCCTGCCAGACAACCTACCCAATCATTGAGATCGTCCACTGAAATAAGGAGCACGTTGGGCGGTGAAACCTGAGCAGGCAAGTCCGCGTACATCTTGTCCGGGGATGATGCACCAATCGTTAGAGCGGTTAGCAGCAGGAGTGGGCAGAGTGTCAAATGCATTGAGCGTCAACCTAGTCGCAAAGTACGGAAATGTATTCCTCTACTTTACAGCCTGACGCCGCCAAGAACATGCAACTGTGACAGATTTAATTAACTAAAACGCAGCAGGATAGGTCGGGGGATCCGAAGAAATATTATTTTAGCTTCGTTTCTGTGTCCTCTGAGCTGGTTGCTTCTTTTGCCCAGCGAGTTGTGGAACGTTCCGCAGCAATCCGTTCGAGTCGTTCGGGGAAGTCCTTCGGGAACTTCCAGAAAACCTGCCCCTCTTCTTTTTTGAGACCGCGTTGAAGTGGTTCTTGTCCCAAAATAAACGCACCGATATCTGAACTGACCCATGGGTCGCGATGGAAGTACCCGTGTCCTAAAAATGTGGCGTACATTTTCTCAGCTACGGAAGCATCAACCATTTCAATTTCCGGTACATTGCTCAGCACGTTACTTTCCCAAGCCTGCAAATCTCCAACGGAATTTCCAAGGCGCTGGCTGCCGGTCAGCCATTCCGAAAGCTCTAGTGCTTTGTCTTCTGGAGAAGCGTAAACCGCCACTCTACCTGCAACCTCATGGAAACGGTCGTGGACCGCATTGATAAATGCCATGGTATCCATATCAGGCGCCGCCAAAACCACACGATTGATGCGGTACTTTTCGCGAATTTCTTCCGGTGTCATGTCGAAATCGAGTAGCCGAATTTCGCGAAGAGCATTTACAACGATAGGTGATCCCGCGCTGTGGGCGAGAATCGTGACAGAGTCGGCATCGCATTCCTTGGAGATATTGGAAAGTAGAGCCCGCAATTGTCGCGTGCTGTACATCGCATTCCCTTTGTCGGCTACGTACCCTAACAGGCGGGCGTGGGACGGCCACTCGAAACTGATCATAGCGCCATCCCGGCCGAGATAATGAAATATCTCAGCCGCCAGCAGAGTGTTTTCAATGAGCTCCGTGTTGTAGCCATGAACAAAAACAACCACATGTCTGCGTTTACTTTCGTCCAGCTGTTTGCGCAACGCTTGGACCCAATCGCTATCCTGGTGACGAATGTTGTCGTCCTTCACCCGCCATGGATCGAAGTCGGCTAGGGAGGGGGTTAGTTTTACGTGGGAGAAGCTGACGTTGGCCGTTTTTTTGGAACGATTCGTGAGCGTTTCCTCGCGGAGTTCTTTCGCACTTAGTCCGTCACCAATTTTGACATAGGCGATACCCAGCTTGGGATTGCGGCTACGACCATTCCCAAAAGGGTTCAGGCGGTCTTTGTCTTCGTGAACATTGCGACCGCTTAAAATGAAAACGGGAACGTCTTCAACGGTTTGGAAGTCAGAACTGTCATGACCTGGGTAAGGGAGACCAGCAACGATGCCAATGGGCGTGGGCATTAGAGTACGTGTTGTATTCGAGGCGCAACCTAACCAACAAATTAATAACACCGTCGACGCTAAGATTAAAAGCGTTTGGTAAACGGGTGGCAGCTGCCGCATGTTAGATACTCCATGGCGCAAATTTTGGCGTCCAGAATACTAGCGACGTGTTGCCAGGGTCACAAGTCGCTTTGCCGATCTGCCAGTGCTGGCAATGAGTTGACAGCAAACAAGTTTTGGCAGGCTACGTTAAACCTCTGTTCGAATAGCGAGTGTTGTCTGGCAAAAGCGCAAAAAAAAAGCAGCCGATATTATCGACTGCTTTGGGAGTTACAAATTGATAGTCGTCAGTTTGGTGAGTAAGTAAAAATAATACCAAATGTCATCAATTTATTTCTCTGCGCTTAAGCGAACCTTTTCGTTAAACGCTGGACGAGATAATTCGAACGTGAGTTCTCCATCTCGCGTAAAATACTCGGCAAAGAAAATCTGAGACCGAGACTCCAGTACGGCACTCCGTGAAGTTGATTGATTCACAGAGAACTCAATACCTGCCGGTTCTATCGCGATCCGGTTCGGAGTGACTACTAGCCTCTCAAAACCCTCTCGGTCATTCACCGGTTCCGTGTCGACGCGAACCTTAGTTATGGCCCATGCGCCGTCGACTCCAGTCATATGCAGCTCCTTTCGCTAAAGACAAGAGTAAAAAATCTTTTCTAGGCTGATCATCCCTGCAGCCTTTATCTGTACCTCCAGTTATGGCGGGTTATTTGCTGTTATCCAATTATACGTGGGCATAGGGGATTGAAAACAGTCGAAACCTGAAATTTCCGCGTGTGAGGTTTTGTGTGTAATAAATGGCACCAAGGGCTGATTTATCGCTGAGACACGAGCATTGTGCCCAGGTGCGCCTTTTCCGGTCAAAATGCCAGAAAAAGAGTGTTTTGTGAGGTAACGTTACTTAATGCGGTGGTTAACGTTCCAGTGTATCGGGAAGAAATTCCCCATTACTTTGGCATAACTAACTGCGGCCTAATAACGGGACAGTTTGTGAAAACCGTTCGATATTGGCCTCATAAGCTGAAATTTGAACGTTTTCGCTACCGGCTGGAGGCGTTCGCAAGGCCCTTGAGCAATCGCAGGCCTTAACACGTAAGATTTCAGGCTGGCAAGGCAGGGCAGTTTAGTGGACGAGAGGTTTCGCAAACTGCCTGATCGTCATTTTTGATATCGCTAAGCCACGGTATTTAAAGAGCGACCCTTTTTTTGGGTCGGTCAGCATGATTGCGGTTTTATGATAGAGATGGCCGTTCTCTTTTTAATTGACTGGTGAACTATGAAGTTTGTTATTGCTTCGATCCTTACTTGTAGCGCTGTCGGATTTGCTGCCATTGGTGGCGGTGTCGTTAGCCCAGGATTATTTTCTTCGCAGGAAGGCGCTCAAAGCCCCTCCGAACCTGAAGGGATCCCCCAAGGTCATTGGGAGCAGGTAAGTGCTTTGAAAGCGGAAGCTCGCAATCACTTGAAGCAACTGGAGTATGTTCAGGCCATCGAGAAGAGTACCCAAGTACTCAATCAAGGAAGGGCTAATAATTCCAACCCATATGATTTTAATACCGCTAACGCAGATGTGTTTTTGCTGCGTGGTAAGGCCTTTCTGGGGAAGGGGTTTCCGTTAATTGCTCTCGATGATTTCAACGATGCGGTAGATTTCGCAGACGATGAAACTTTGCCCGTTGCCTTAGTCGAGCGTGCTCGCGTGTCGTCTGAGCTTAAACGTTACTCACGGGCGATTAGTGACTGCTCCCGAGCTATTCGGTTAAAGCCTGATTTCGGCCAAGCTTATCTTGTGCGGAGTCGAGCGTTGGCTGCCATGGGTAAATTTGAATTGGCTCAGCGATCATTGAACGAAGCAGATCGCTTGGGCGTTCGCACGACTTTCAAAGTACCTTTGAAAGTATCTGCTGTGGAGCAAGCACGTGATTTACTCCAGCAGGGCAGTGCGGGATTGGCACGCGAAGTGTTATCCCAGGCGCTTCTAAAGGGAAATAACAACTGGCAAGTCAATGGACTGTTGGCTTTAGCACAGTATCAGCTGAATGAATTTTATCCGGCGATCACAGCCAGCAGCAGGGCGTTGAATGAAAATCCTGCGTTTGCTGAGGGCTACAAAATTCGCGGCCTTAGCCATTTGAAACGTCGAGGTTATGATGCCGCCGTCATCGACTTCAAGTCGGCAATGGAGTTGGATCCTGGGTTGACTGAAGAGCTGGAACCTTTTTTGCAAGAGGCTCGGCAATTCGGTGGCATTGATCCTGCGGTTCGAATGAAAGTACTTCAGGAAATTAAAAGCATACTTGCCCAAGCGAATGAAATACTGCCGGTGGCCAGTGAAAATGAAAAATGGCTGTTGGAATTGAACGGCATGTCCAATTCCACAGAACAGGTCGCGCATCTACAAGCATTCTTGGAGGAAAATGCGGATTCCTCCGTTGAGTCATTAAATTGGCTGGCTGATTTTTTGATGCTGAATCGACAAGTTCCAAGTGTAAAAGCGTTGCGAGCCTATCTTCAAAGGGAGCAACAAGAAGGCGAGCAATTAACTGATTTGGAGCAGGGGCTAAAAGCGGCTATCACCTCAAAATCCGCAGCATCTGCGAACGGTGTTAATTTGTTTGCCGATGCAGTTTCTTATGCGGTGTTTTACGACTATCAGCATATGTTGAGAGACTTGGTTGATGCGGGTACCTGTCACCTGCAATTGCAGCATGTCGCGGATGCCATCGCTCATAATAATTCTCATTCGTTAAGAATTCTGCTGCCTAATGTCTTGTTATCAAACCGCGCGGTAAAAAGTTTGTTGGCTCAAGCAATAGACGCACAAAAAGTCGATTTCGTGCAAATCATGATTGACCGATACAATGATCAACTGACGACAGAGGTCATTGAATTTCTGGGTGTTGAGGAATAGATCCGAGAACGCGAGTGATGACTTGGGTTGCATAAGACCATTTCATGGTCGTTAAGGTTCCAGCCGAGTAATGCGTTGGAATAGCTGAGCGTCCCAGAGGCGTTTTAGATGCACCGTTTTCCTGGGGTTCCCCTTGAGGTTGCCGCTTCGTTTTTGATTGAGTCGTATGGCTCTCACGAATGGTTTCGGCGGGCTGCGTACTGCGGAATTAAATGCGCTGGATCAGGCACGACGTCTGTTGAAATCACACGGTCAATCACGCCCAATGATAGACCGGCTAAGCGACAGCGGTAGTTCCCCGATCAGAAGCAGCTTAGAATAAGCGAAAGTTTGTCTGGTTATTTGACTGCCGACATAACGAGTCGCTTGTTTTTTTGCGCAAATATTCATTTGCAAAAAGAAGCATCATCGCACCCGTTTGCAACCAGAACTACGTGGGTCACATTGAGAAGAGGTTGCTAGATGAGCGAGCCCAAATTGATAAGTTTGCATGGTCAGTTCTCCGCAGGCGCCGCAATCAACAACGCTTGGTTGACGATGGGAGATGCTTACTTGGCGGAGATCGTCGCCAGTGGTGGATGCTTCGACAGTGTCACGCTGGATATGCAACATGGTTTGCTTGATCAGAAAACGGTCTGTGCGTGCATCCGCGCGATCCAAGGTTTTGGTGCTTACGCATTGGTCAGGTT
>JAAEPL010000005.1 GCA_024232675.1 Planctomycetaceae bacterium | reverse complement strand
TGCCAAAGCGGTCGTAAACCGCAATAGATCACCCTCGACGATGTAGTCATGCAGATAGCCGTCGCTCTCACTTTCCCAGGCGAACATATCAGGATATAGCGGCGTCAACATATTCAGAGGTTCCAAAGCCTCCATCGAGAGCTGGGCCTTGGCGTATCCGCGATTTTGTCGCTGTTGTCGTTTTGAAAAAAACATTGATCTGCGGTTCATGGCTCGCCTTGCTTGTTTGAAGGGGTGCGATTGTCGCGGCATTTCGGATTACGCAGATTCTAACAGGAATCAAAGTCGGTGGCCTACTGGGATTGTCCCAAATTCCTTGGCTGGAGATATCCGTGCGAGGTGGTGGCGCCGATATAATGGATATTCACCCAGCCCTTTTGCAGGTTGTTTATGTCGTCGGAAAAAGCTCCAAAATCCGTTTCCGATTCGCCGGATCTTGCCACCTACGTGCAAACACCCGAATCGGCATTGCGAAAACCGGTTCAACTATTTCAAGATATCTCACATGACCTGTGGGCCGGTCGCGAATTGGCTTGGCGTATGTTTTTGCGGAATATTAGAGCCCTCTATCGGCAGACGTTTTTGGGTCTCTTTTGGGCCTTTTTACCCCCTTTAGCCAACACTGCCGTGTGGGTGATTTTGCGCAGTTCCGGGGCCGTCAATTTAGCAATTACCGATAAACTGCCGGCGGGGGTTAACCCGGACCTCTTCAGCTATGCCTTGTACGTGGTGACGGGCATGGTGATTTGGCAAAGCTTTGCGGAGGCCCTGCAAGGTCCCATCCAAGCGGTGCAAGCCAATCGCAATCTATTGGGTAAATTGAAGTTTCCACGGGAATCGATTCTCCTGGTCAAATTCTTTGAAGTGCTTTTTAATTTGTTTGTGCGCGGAATCGTATTGTTGGGTTTGTTGTTGGTTTTGGGTTTTACTCCCTTTTCAACCGCCATGCTGGCGGCGCCGTTGGTGATTGGTTTATTGTTGATCCTCGGGTTTGCGATTGGTTTGCTCCTGATGCCCGTGGCGATGCTGTACAACGACGTGAGCAAAATGATCATTCTGGCGCTTCCTGTCTGGATGATCATCACGCCGATCATTTATCTGCCCCCAAAAAACTGGATTGATAATCCGCTGAATTATCTGAATCCCGCCAGTCCCTTGCTGGCCGTTGCACGTGACCTGTTGGTGTTTGGCGAGTCTCTTTACTGGCCCAATGTTTGGGTTTACGCCATCATCTCGATCCCACTATTGTTGCTCGGATTAGTCGTTTATCGACTCTCCATCCCTGTGCTCGTCGAGAGGATCACTACCTGATATGGCAACGACCAATCGACCCGTGGTAGAAGTTCGTAACGTTTCGAAAAAGTACTGTCGAAACCTCAAGCGATCATTGCGCTATGGGATGTACGATTTGTGTTCCGAGATGACCGCCCGTTCGGGCGACTGGCGGGGGAACCTCAGGCAGGGCGAGTTTTTTGCTGTTAACAATGCGGATTTCGACGTTAGGCCAGGCGAATGTATTGCCTTGCTGGGCCCCAATGGGGCTGGTAAGAGCACCTTGCTAAAAATGATCGCGGGCTTGTTCAAGCCGGACCTTGGCAAGATCACGATTCGCGGTCGATTGGGTGCTTTAATTGAATTGGGAACAGGATTTAACACCATCCTGTCGGGGCGTGAAAATGTTTACGTCAATGGTGCGATCTTGGGTCTGAGTAAGCGTGAAATCGACAACGTACTCGATGAAATTGTTGAATTTTCAGAAGTCGGTCACGTGATTGATGATCCGGTGCGGACTTACAGCACAGGTATGCGTTTACGCCTGGGTTTTGCCGTGGCCACGCACATGAACCCGCAGGTTTTATTGGTGGATGAAGTTCTCGCCGTCGGCGACGTCGGGTTTCGCATGAAGTGTTTTAATCACATTCTCAAATTAGTCGATTCGGGAATGGCGCTGATTATCGTGTCGCACGCGGTGGGACAACTCAACCGAGTCGCCACGCGTTCCATCGTGATGCACAACCACCATGTGATCCACGACGGAGATTTTGTGGAAGGCGCAGCGTTATACGAAAAAATTCAACTGGAGGATCAACCAGCCGTCAATGAAGATACGGGACAGGAAGATTGTCTGATCGAGTCCATTGTTATCCAACCCTCGGAGCGGGGTAATTTGCAATTCGCGACCGGGAATTCGGTCTCTGCAGATATTACGATTAATAGCCGGTCACTGATTAAGGGAGCTCGTTTACGGGTGGCGCTGGAATCACCGAGAACCGGAGTGCTGGGTGGGTTTGGAACTCCGGTTTCTGATTTTCATTTCGATATTCAACCTCGCCAAAATGTGATTCGCGTGACGCTGCCTGACTTACCGTTGTTGATGGGCGCGTATACACTGAATGCGGTCGTTTACGGCCCCGGAATCGAAGATTTTATCCATCGAAAAAAACCGGGAGCGACGTTTGAAATCACCGAACCACGGACGGTCAGTTTCGGCATGGGGGAAGATGGCGTCGTGCGTTTTCGCCACCATTGGGAGCTGCTGGAGTAGTCACTCGCTTAGCAAGGGTGCCTGTTCTTCAAAGCCGTTGGGACATCCTTAAAACAGACTCAAAAAAGGCATAGATAACCGCGGATATGGATCTTCAACTTGCTGGAAAAACGGTTTTTGTCACGGGTGCCAGTGGCGGCATCGGTAGCGTCATTGCCCGTTCATTTGTTGCCGAGGGCGCTCGTGTCGGTGTCCATTATCGTTCGAACCAGGCGTCTGCAGAGACATTGGTGACGGAGTTCGGAAGCCAGGCAGCCGTTGCCGTGGGGGGCGACTTGACGGATGAAACCGTGGTCGATGCGGCGTTCGCGGGAGTGGCTGAGCGATTCGGGACAATCGATATTTTGATCGCCAATGCAGGAGTCTGGCCTTCCGCACATGTACCTATTCATGAAATGACCGTCGCGCAATGGGAGGCCACTTTAGATACCAATCTAAAATCGGTTTTTCTTTGTTGTCGCCGTTTCATTCAACAGGTTGCAACACATCAAATAGAGGCTCCTGCCATCGTCATGATCGGTTCCACCGCTGGAGTTTTTGGCGAAGCCGGGCACGGTGATTATGCGGCCAGTAAAGCGGCTATCATCAGCGGTTTGAACCTAACTTTGAAAAATGAAATTGCCCAAGTAGCTCCGCTGGGACGCGTGAATGTTGTTAACCCAGGTTGGGTGGTGACGCCGATGGCTCGAAAATTTACCGATGATGGTCAGTCCATCAAAGACGCGTTGGCGACCATTTCTTTGCGTAAAGTCGCGTCGCCCCAGGACATTGCGAACGCCACGCTGTTTTTAGCCTCTTCCCAAGTCGCCGGCCACATTAC
>JAAEPL010000004.1 GCA_024232675.1 Planctomycetaceae bacterium | reverse complement strand
GGCAAGGGCGTTTCTTGGTGAGATTCCACGGGTAGGTTTGCGTTCTCCCACGCGACCATGCCACCTTCCATGTTGATCACATTTTCTGCACCCGCCCGCTGCGCGATGCTGGCTGCGATGATCGAGCGACCTCCCGTATGACATTGAAAGGCATACGTCTTTTGCGGGTCGAAATGAATGTGGTCAGGTAGCATCTGGCCGAGGAATTGATGGCTGGAATTGGGAATCTTGACTTGGTTCCGTTCGGCAATGCGGCGTACGTCGATTACCTCCACCTGCCCGGTAGCCAGTTTTTCTGAGATGGCTCTTGGGGGGATTTGAGGGATCGATTGGGTGTTCAGCCCGGCCTCGATAACCTCGTCGGCGGCGAAGTAACCGGCGACATTATCCATGCCGATTTCTCGCATGATGCGTACCACTTCAGGGAGATCGCTAGGGCTAGAAATCAGATAGATCGGCGACTCATGGTCGAGTATCGATCCGCCCCACATGGCGATGTATTTCGGTTCAATGTTAATCGTACCCGGTACGTGCCCGGTGGCGTATCGTGTGCTTTTGGCAGTGTCAATTACGAGATGTTGCCCGATGGTTTCAACGAGTTGGCAGATCTCCATTTTCTCGGGCAGAGTGGTTTTTCCGAGCACTTTTGGTCCCACCTTGTTGAGGTGTTTCATTAAAGCAAAGTACTTTGGCGGTTCGGGTTGCTCCGCCAAAATGAAATCCACAAATGCTTGTTCGTCGGTGAACTGTAGCGCTGGGTTAAACATGTTTTCATATCCCACGGTCGTCGATGGGATAGATCCAAGTCCCTTGCCACAAGCACTGCCCGCACCATGGGCGGGCCAGACTTGTAGATAGTCGGGTAACTGACGGAAACGCTGGACGGAACGGTATAGATCGCGAGCTCCCGTTTCCGCAGTGCCGGCGAGCCCCGCGGCTTCTTCAAGTAGGTCGGGTCGCCCGATGGAACCGACAAAAATAAAGTCGCCGGTAAAGATACCCATTGGTTCGTCGGCGCCCCCGCCGAGGTCGGTTAGCAGAAAAGAAATGCTCTCCGGCGTATGGCCTGGCGTGTGAAGGGTTTCAAATTTAATTTTACCAACAAAAAAGGAATCCCCTTCCCGCAAGAGCTGGTGTGCGTACTGCTCGGCGTAAACGTATTTCCAGTCGTTGGGACCCATGTCTGATACGAAGAGCTTGGCATTCACCCGGGATGCCAATTCGCGGGCTCCGGAAACGTAATCTGCATGGATGTGAGTTTCCGCTACACCTATGATTTCCATGCCCGCAATCCGCGCGGCTTCCAAGTAGGGTCGAATATCGCGACCAGGATCGACGATGATCGCTTCGCTGGTTTTTTGACAGCCAACGAGATAGGACGCATGTGCGAGTGCTTTGTCGTAAAAGTATTTGAGTAGCATGAAGGGCTTCCTGCACGGCGTGCGAGATAAGACATTAATATGTAAATATTTTTATAATTACATGTTTTAATTTAAAAAAACTTAGCCGAAGCGCCCCTGCACACACATCATCAGGTCTGCCAAATGCGGTTCCGCGATTTCGTAATACACTGTTCGGCCTTCGCGCTGACTCATCAGAAATCCACACCTCTGCATTAAACGCAAATGGTCAGACGTGGCGGGTTGACTGAGTTCGCAAGCTTCGGCCAATTCGTTGACGGAGTATCGCTTACCCGACAGCAATAATTGGACG
>JAAEPL010000003.1 GCA_024232675.1 Planctomycetaceae bacterium | reverse complement strand
CTCCGTTGGCGTTCCCGACGTTTGCACATCAGCGTTCGCTGAGATTGCTGACGTCTCATCCGCTAACTCGACGCGATTGTCGCGCAAAATGGAATAGATATCATGCGGTGGCGAATCCACGATTTTCCCCGGATTTAAAATGTTCTGGGGATCGAACTCACGTTTAATTTCTCCAAACACATCGTACATGCGACCGTACTGACGTCGGAGATAGCCCGTACGCATGAGTCCATCACCATGCGCGCCGCTGATACTACCCTGCAATTCAATGACCCTGCCAAACAGTTGATCCGATAACTCACGCATGCGAGTGACATCATCAGGATCGGCAATATTTAATTGGGGTCGGAGATGAATGATGCCCTGCGCGAAATGAATAAAAATCGAGGCCGTTACCTCGCAGGCCTGCAGAATCGCTTGGATTTCCATCAGGAACTTTGGGATTTTCTCGGGCGAGACCGAAATATCTTCGACAAAAGGTATGGGCTGACGCCCACCTTTCATACCAAACTGCATGGGGATACAGCGGCGTACCATCCGCCAATATAAATTCCGTTCGTCCTCCGAACAGGTCGAACGGACATCGAACGCCAGCCGTTTTTTTCGCACCAATGCATCGGTTAGCCGCTCCATTTTCTGGCGTAGACTTGCCGCATTATCATCTTGAAACTCCACCAAGATCATGGCTTCGGCGTCTCTCGCAATGATGCGTGCAAATTGCGGATCAAGCGCCCGGGCAATCGATAACAAGCGACGGTCCAACAGGTCACAAGCGGCGACATCCTTTTTGATGATCTCCAGCGCGGCATTGGCCGCGACCTGCATCTGCTCAAAAAACAGCAAGACCACGCCACGGTGCTTCGGCATCGGTTGCAATTCAATCGTCGCTTCGGTAATCAGCGCCAACGTTCCTTCCGAACCAGCGATCAATCTGGCTAGGTCCAGATGGGGGCCGTCGCTGAGATCCGTCAGGTTATAGCCAGCGTGATTGGTCCGGGTATTCGGCTGACATTCTTCGATCAACCCGCGACGTCGCCCTAAAATCAACTCAACCTGATCACGAATCCGTTCTGAGGAAGCATCGAGTGCCGCATCCCGGCCAAACTCGGTGACCGAGCCATCAGCCAATACGACCTGTAACTTGCGAATTTTATCCCGAGGGGAACCGTATTGCCTCCAATGGCTTCCGGTTGAATCCATAGAAATGACCCCGCCCATGGTGGTTACGCTACGTTTGGCAGGGTCGGGACCAAACATCAAATCACGCATCGCCAGTTGGCGATTCAAATTAGCGAGCACAACCCCCGGTTGGACACGGATTAAATTATCGGCCTCTGTGACAGTCCGCCGCATGTAGACGGAAAAATCCAAAATCAATCCCGAGCCAATCGCGCCGCCGACCACATTGGAACCGCTCCCCCTGGCATGCAGCGGCAGATGGTTTTCACTGGCGTACTTGGCGACCGCCGCGACATCTTTCACATTTCTCGGGCGTACGATTCCCAACGGACGGACTTGTAAGATACTGGCGTCAGTCGAGTACATCTGCGAAAACAGATCATCACAATAAACTTCACCGGCGATGAGCCCTCTTAAGTCAGCTTCGATTCGAGCTCTTTCGGGATTCATCGGAAGTCGCAGATTCTGCTGGAAAGCAAAGGTCAGGATCGGTTAGTAGAGATTTAATGGAGCACTGCCTCTTGAGGAGGCGCTGACCCAGAGGTTACATTTTCGCTGGTGACGACGTGATTGAGAAGGCGATTTGGCGAAATCATCCGTTTTTCGAAACCGTTTTTTCCCGTTCTTAACCCTTAACAATGGTCAAGCAGGCAAAATGAAGCAGTTGTTGATAATGCGGCATGCCAAATCCAGCTGGGCAGACGGCGGAATTTCTGACCACGATCGCGCGTTAAATAACCGCGGACAAGCGAACGCCCCTCTGATGGGACAGTTCACCGCCGCACAAGGTTGCCTGCCAGACGCGATTTTATCGTCCACCGCTAATCGAGCAATTTCTACGGCGGAGTTGTTTGTGGAGGGTTGCGGACGAGATATTCCGATCATTCAGCGTCGTGGCTTGTACCACCCTTCGATCGCTGATTACGACGAGGCGATTAGTTGCTTACCGGGCGACCCACGCCGTGTCTTGGTCGTTTCCCACAATCCTGGTTCCGAAGAATGGGTCTACCGGCTCACGCAACAGTACGAAACCATGCCCACCGCGGCGATTGCCGTCTTGGGATTCAGCGAAACATTCACATGGTCGAAAATCTCGGATGGATCACTGGCAGAACTGATGGCGGTTTGGCGTCCCAAAGAAGTTCTGTAATCCAAGAAACGCGTGGATTGGATAAGCCCCAATCGCTAGACCGCCTCACGCAATTTCATCACGGGTGGACGACAATCTCCCATATCCATGATGACGCGACGCCAATGAGCAGGACTGCCGGGTGTTAGTCGCCCTAAGACGCGTGGCATTTCACTGCCGCTGATCCAAGGAATGGTGATCGGCATTTGGTCGACGTGCATTAGACCGCATATGGCCGCCGTAATCGCTCGCAAATATTTCGCGTCATAATTTATGGGCTGACCATCCAACCAAGGCACCCCAAATTTTTGGTTCAGCCTCTCCCCGAGTCGACTCTCGGCAACGAGCTTGCCGCCAGGCACTAAATGCATCTTGTCAGTTGAGTCCCGTTTTCTCACGAAACGATCTGCTGCCTCAACAAGATACGCTGCCAACGAACACAATACCGTGCTGGGAGATAGTTGCTCGGCAGTCACGATGTTCAGTGCCTGATGCACCAAGGCGGTCACCTTCTCAGCGTTGGCTAATTCGCGGTTCAGATCATTCTGCCCCTCAAACTGACACAATAAATCCATCAAGCCTTGATGCGGCTCAGCAGAATCTTGCCCCTCGATTGATTCCGCGATACTGCCCTCACTCTCCAACAAGCTCATTAATTCGGCTTCAAAATCGGTCCCCAGCAAACGCTGAAAGCGAATGGCAGGTAGATCATCATCCAATCCATCTGACTCGGGCAACCATGTCAATTCTGTCCAAGCCCCTAAATCGATGAGTAAACGCGGCTGTTCGGCAATCTTAGAATTACGATCGGCGAACAATAACCAAGCTGGTAATGGCGCAAACGGTCCCCCTCGACCACCAGCAGCTAAATCCCGGGAAGGTAACGAGTCGACAACGGTCAAACCCGTTATCTCTGCCAATGTTTCCGGTTCACAAAAGGGTTGCCAAGCCAAGCTGCCGTCATAATCACGAATCCCAATGCCCGGCTCGTCCATGCAGACCACCATCAACATGTTGGCATGCACGCCAGAAACGCCAGCCAATTGATTCACGCCAGTCGCCATCGCCCGCGTAAGATCGACCCGCAATTGAGCGAACTCTCGCAGCGGAAATTGAGGATCATGGGTGGCCTGCCGACAGGCCAAAGCAACCGCCTGAGGAATCTCCACCTGGCGACCTTCGATCCAACGTACGCGTAAAAATTTCCCTCGTCCTTCGGCCAGCAGTAAAGTACTTTGCAGCGTGGAAAAATCGCCTGATAACGTGGAACCGATAGACAACCGCTGGGCTTGACCCAACCGGTAACGATCAATTAATTGCACGAATTCATTTCGATTACGCATACTCATCTCCGCTAGGCGGGATTTCGCGAGTCAAACCGTGACAGGGATTGGCAGCCTAGAACTGCCATCAGGCCGGCAGAGTAGGTGACCTTATTCACCTGGCCCCTCAAAGAATTCACAGAAAGGGCGTGGCTGCACTCCTGCCAACTCTTCGAGCATCTCGCCAACAACGCAAGAACCTAGGCGTTACCCAAATCGCTCCAACCATCCTCGACGCAGATCAACAAGTCCGTTCGTTGATCCCCGCGAGGAATTCCAGCTGACGATGATTTCTTAACCTGCCCCCACGACGTCCGTGCCATCGAGTACAGTAAATTGTCAGCTGATGATTTGCGATTTAATTTCATCGTTAGGCAACCACGCGCAATTGCACGGGCTGATTCACGGTCGCCACTCCCTCAATAAACTCTTCGAAGATACGCAGATCCAATGCGGATGCGGAATCACTTTCTGGGTGGAATTGGGTGCCCATGGCAAACCAATCGGGTTGGTTGCTTTCAATGGCTTCCACGACGCCGTCAGGGCAACGAGCGGTTACGTCAAAGCCGGGAGCGACTTCGTCAATCGCCATGTGATGGCGACTGCAAACGCGAATTTCACCCTCTCCGTAAACACGTTCCATGACCGAACCACTGGTGATATCCAAACCGTGCTTGTGTCCGATATCGCTAGGGTCGCGGTGGGGAATGGCAGAGGGTAAATCTTCGGGAATGTGCAAGAACAAGTTGCCGCCCTGGGATAGGTTCAGCAATTGCATGCCAGCTCCGATGCCAAAAACCGGCATGCGTCGCTCGGCAACCAGCTTCATCAACGTGCGGTCAAAAACCTCGCGACGAGATTCCATGGGCCGGACCGTAGGATGCAGCATGAATCCATCACGCCGTGGGTCCAAATCTGCGCCACCAATCATGACGACGCCGTCCAAACGCTCCAACATCAAATCAATATCGGCCTCGTCTTCCAATGGTGGTAAGATGACAGGCACTCCGCCGGCGGCAAATACACAATCGTAATACCCTGCAGCAACGTAAGTGAATGCAGGTTGATTGCCTTGGGCTCGACGAAAATCAGCGTTGATTCCGATGACTGGTTTGGACATTTCAAAACTCCCTTTTGAGAATCGGGTCCCTCGTGGACCTGAATATGGTTGGCGAAATAACCACTGGGAATTCAAGTTGATCGGTTCGGGTATGTCACCAAGGGGGGCATCAGATTTTGAAATAATCAAATGTTTGGTGAGCTTACCGACTCGGGGTCATCTTGATCCTGTCGGTCAATTTCGGATGGAAAAAATCCCTTTCCTCCCGTTGCGGGGCAAGCGACTCATTCGCCTGTGAAGAAAGCAATAACAACGAGAGCCAATGTGCATGATGCCGACGTGGTTTGCAAACAATTGCTACATCTTCCCGAGCACCACCTTGCTAGCACGCCCTGTTGTGCAATCACCGCAGCTGCTAGCGAAGTCTGGCCTTGCGTTAAACAGGTGCTCCATTTTTTCACTCGGCTGGCAGCGAGCATGAAACCTCGCTTTTCGGCGTGCCATTCGTCTTTTTTCCCGAGCAGGTGATGCCACACGCGATGTGGGCAAAAATGATTGGTCAAAACCCAAACCTGCAACAGCGGCGATTCACGGCACTAGCCTACACGCTGCGGGTCCAGGCCCCATTCTTCCCGCAGCCCCTCTGATTTGACCACCGGGCAGGCGGTACGCGCTGCTTCTGCCGCAAGATTGGTTTTCTCGGCGGCCGAGAATTTGTAGACTTGGGCTGCCACAGCAGATTTTTCCCTGCCCCTGCATACGTGATTGCTATGCCACATGGTAAAACCATGCTTGCCCGCTCATCTTTCTTTAACCGAATCGACTGCTTCCAATGCAATTTGAAAACGTCTGTATTGAATCATTGGGACACACCCTGCCGGAATCTATTGTCACGAGTGATGAAATCGAAAATCGCTTGTCACCGTTATACGAGCGGTTAAAACTACCCACCGGTCGTCTGCAATTGATGACAGGTATAGCCGAGCGACGTTTCTGGCCGAGCGGTACGCTGATCAGTGATATCAGCGTCTCCAGTTGCCAATCTGCATTGCAGGCTGCCGACATCTCGCCTGAGCAAATTGGTCTGCTGATCCACGGCTCGGTATGCCGTGATCACCTAGAACCGGCTACAGCTTGTCGGGTTCATCATCTTTTGGGTTTGCCTGCAGACTGCATGATTTATGACGTCAGCAATGCTTGCCTGGGTGTGATGAATGGCATGCTTCAGGCCGCCAACATGATCGAACTGGGGCATATCCAAGCCGCTTTGGTGGTCGGTTCCGAGAGTGGGCGAGGTTTGGTTGAGGGGACCATTCAAGCGCTTAACCAAGATATGAATTTAACCCGCAAAACCATCAAACAATCTATCGCCTCGCTGACGATTGGTTCTGCCAGTTGCGCCGTGCTGTTGACGCACGCCTCGCTAAGCCAGAATAAAAACCGTTTAACGGTTGCCACGGCCACCGCAAACACACGTTACCACGATTTGTGCCAGAGCCTCAGCGATCAAGCAGGTGGTTCCATGCAACCCTTGATGGATACGGATTCGGAGACCCTGATGTTACAGGGGATTGAGACCGGGCGAACGACATTTGCACGCTTCCTCGAAATCTCTGGGTGGGAACGTGACGACATCTCCCACACCTTTTGCCATCAAGTAGGTGGGACGCACCGCAAATTGATGCTGGAATCGGTAGGTATGCCAGAGGCCAATGATTTTTCCACCTTCCCATTTCTCGGCAACACCGGCTCCGCTGCTTTGCCGATCACTTTAGCTCATGCGATCGAAGCGGAGCGGATTGAGGCGGGCCAAAAAACGGCCTTACTCGGCATTGGCTCGGGCATCAATTGCATCAATATGGGCGTGACTTGGGAGACCAGTCGGAGTGCTGGGCGACAACGCGATTATTTTGAGACCGCACCGGATAACACGTAAGCTCTCAGCAAACCAACGTGTCATTCCAAGACTTCAATCTGCATGCCCACTGCGACTTCCCCGATCGTTTCGTGCAATAGATTTTGCCCAAACATGACCCCGCCAGACTCGTCTTTGCGATAGCTCGCCAACGTCTTTAACGGTTCTATTTCCTTAACACCGGTATCCGGGTCGACCGTGGTCATGGTGCAGCGGGGGCAGGGTTTGGCAACTCGAAATACGACGGTGCCCATGCGGATTTTCTGCCACTGATCCTCGATAAAAGGCGGCTCTCCCGAGAAAACAAAGTTGGTGCGAAAACGTCGCATGCTGACCGGTTCTGCCAATCTCTGGTTCAAGTCATCCAAGGACGCTTGCCCTATGATCAAATACGGAAACCCATCTGCAAAGCTAACGATCTGATCCGCCGTGCGATAATCGGCATCGACCAACCGTTGCGTCGGCTCGGGCATGAAAACCAATCGGCAAGGCATCCGCAACGCCGCAGAGAACCAGCGATCAATTTCCGAGGAAACGGAACAGGCTAGACAATGATCATTCCAAATGGACACGGTCTGCGAAGCAACGCCTGATGCCACCAAGGGAATCTCGATGGAGCCGCGGGGTTTTCTTTGCTGCGTTACTAATAGATAATCTTCGTGCATTTCGACGTGCAGCAAAGCGAGTTGGGGGTGTTCGCGTTGACTAAGAAATTTTCCCGCTTCGTCAACCAACATCCAACGGCGATCGTATTGCAGTCCTCGATCGGTTAATTGGGCGCGCTGCTGCGAAAAACCAGCCAGTGACTTGATGGGAAAGATATTGATCTGGGAGATTTCAAATTGATTCGACGTCATGTTTATCACTTAGCTTTCTTACCCATCCTGGTTGGCCTTGGCATGCCATTTTTGGTCAGCCAAACGGTCGCTCAAATTGAGCCGCCTATCCAAACTCGTTTGCAGAAATTAATTGACTCAACGGTCGGCCAACCATCGCTACCCGCGATGGCAGCTGCGGTGATAAAAAACCAAAAACGATTAGGTTTAGCTGCCAGCGGGTTACGACGTGTGGATCAACCGACCAACACGGTCAGCGAAGCGGATCGGTTCCATCTAGGTTCCTGCACCAAAGCCATGACCGCCACTATGATCGGCATTCTAGTACAGGAGGGCAAGCTGAGCTGGGACGACACAATTGGAGCTCGCCTACCAACCTTGGCAAACGATATCGACAAAGATTATTTGGACGTGACGCTTTGGCAGCTTTTAACCCATCACGCAGGCGTCCAGCGGGACGGTGCGGTTTGGATCAATGAGGGCGTCAACACCCACGAAAACCGCACAGAAATAGTCAAACAATCCCTGGCTCAACATCCGCCCGGCCTACCAATCGGTCAATTCCAATACTCCAATATTGGATATCTGGTAGCAGCTTTGATAGCCGAACAAGTTACCAGTGAGTCGTATGAAACGCTCATGCAAGAAAAATTATTCACACCTTTAAAAATGGAATCCGCTGGTTTTGGCCTGCCCGATAAAAACGATCATCCCCACCACCCTTGGGGGCACTCCCTAAACAACCGCGGCTTGGTTCCGGTGGCCATGGATAATCCGCCATCGATGGCCCCCGCCGGCGCGGTCCACAGCACGCTTGATGACTGGATGAAATTTGCCGCATTGCATCTGGATACTGCTGCTCAACAACACGATTTACTGGCCCCAGCAACCCTGCGACGTTTGCACCAACCTTATACCAATCAAGCCTCCGGATACGCGGCGGGATGGCTCGTCGGCGAGAGGGCAGGGCAGACCGTTTTACAACACAGCGGCAGCAACCGATTTTGGTTTTGCCAAATCGAGCTGGTGCCACAAACCGGCGAAGCCATCTTAGTAGCTTGCAATGGGCCGCTAAAAGAATCCGCTCAGGAAGTCGCAGCCGTGATACAAACCATTGCCAAATGGTTATCACCGTAAACCCTATGGCAGCCCCGCTGCCCG
>JAAEPL010000002.1 GCA_024232675.1 Planctomycetaceae bacterium | reverse complement strand
TATGCTCAAAACTGCAATTGGACACCCGAAGAGGCGGTCGGCTTTATTAAGTTGCTGGGGCAAAGCAGTTCGCTTTCGGCGAAAATCAATGGCGTCGTAACCGACTCGCATGCGTCGGCCAAAAAAACCTAAGCACCCGGGGATCTGATTATGAAACAACGGGTTCTGGAAATCCTGTCTGATTTAGTGGCATGCGATACGCAGAATCCTCCGCGCGGTATCGAGTCTCAGGGGCCGGTTTACCGCTGTTTAACGCAGTGGTTGGATCCAAGTTTTGAATTGCGTGTGGAGGATTACGGTATCGGACGGGTGAACTGGTTGGCGGTCCGTGGTAAACCCACTCGATTATTCAACGTTCACCTCGACACGGTTCCTGCCGCAGAAGGTTGGAGCCACCCACCGCTGCAGTTGAGTCTGGACGCTGAGAAAGCCTATGGCAGAGGCGTTTGCGATATCAAAGGAGCAGCGGCCTGTTTGATTGCGGCCGCTAATCAGAGCGACGATGTTGCGATTCTATTTTCCAGTGACGAAGAGGGTGCTCAGAGCTGTTGCATCACTGAATTTTGTCGATCAGCTGACGCGAGTTTATTTGATTCTTTTGTGATTGCCGAGCCAACCGGTTGCCAGGCCGTGTTGGGGCACCGTGGCTATTTATCAGTGACCGGTAAATTCCAAGGCATCAGCGGGCATACCTCTCAGCATCAATTATTAGCGAAAAGCGCGAATCATCTGGCAGCACGCTGGGTTGCCGAGGCACTGCAACAAGTCGCTGAATTTGAGGTTGCCCATCTGAATGGTGAATCGACTTGTTTCAATGTCGGCCGGATAGAGGGTGGGTTAAAGAATAATATGGTGTCCGAGCACTGCACGGTAACGTGGAGCGCTCGTATGCCCGCAGGATTTTTGAATCAGAAGTTATTGCAGGCTTTGCAGATCGAGGACACGCCTGAGACGCAGTGGCAAACCACTTTTGATGGCCCCCCGCTACCCGGCAGTCCCGGGCAACACCAAGAGACTCAGGTGTGGTGTCAGGAACAGGGTCTTGAGGTCGCAAATGATGTTGATTTTTGGACGGAGGCGGCCCTTTTCGCTCGGCTTGGAAAACCCACGATCGTGTTGGGTCCGGGGGATATTAGTCAGGCGCATACGGTGGATGAGTGGGTCGCGATCGAGCAACTTGAACAAGCCGCTAACCGTTATTTGAAACTAATGCAGCAGGGATAACTTCATTCTGCTTGTACAGCGAGAATGGAAGGAAAGTAAATATGAAGCCTCGTGATATTGTTGTAGAACTGCTCAGTCAATTAGGTAGCAGTCGGGAAGCCCGCGAATATCTACGTAAGTTCAGCAGCAAGGAATCTTCCCAGTTCGCTGTTATTAAAGTGGGTGGGGAGGTATTGCAAAATGATCTTTCTGAGTTGGCGTCGGCGATTGGTTTTCTACATCACGTCGGACTTTTTCCGATTGTTCTGCACGGCGCTGGAACGCAATTGAATCAGGCCCTGGCAGATGCCGGTATTCAATCAGAAAAGATTGAGGGAGTGCGGGTCACAACTCCGCAGGTGATGTCGGTTGTTCGGCCTGTCATTTACCAACAGAATTTACGGTTGGTCGAAGCTCTGGAACGGTTGGGTATACGGGCTCGCTCGTTGCAGCATGGGATTTTCAATTGCGAATTTGAGGATCAGCAAAAGTTCGGATTGGTGGGGCGTGTTGCGAATGTCGATCTGGCGAGTATCCGTTCTACGATTGCCGCCGGCTCACTGCCGATTGTCACCTGCCTTGGGGAAACATCCGCTGGGCAAGTGTTAAACGTGAATGCCGATGTCGCAGCCGCTGCTTTAGTAATGAATATCCAGCCTCAGAAAATTATTTTCCTCTCACCTACCGGTGGCTTACTGAATGAAGAAAATGAAGTGATTTCGGCGATCAATTTGGAAACCGATTATGCGCGTCTTCTGAATTCCGGATGGGTGCATTCTGGTATGCGTTTGAAACTGATTCAAATCGCAGAGATGCTGGAACAATTACCCCCGTCGTCTTCTGTTTCTATTACCTCTGCCAGTAACCTCACCCGTGAGCTATTTACTCATCGCGGTGCCGGTACCTTGATTCGACGCGGCGAGGGATTCTCAAACGAGACCGAAATTACGGGTTTGCGGCAAAGCGAGCTGAAATCCTTGATCGAAGTTTGTTTTCAGCGTCGCTTGAATAATGATTGGTTTTCCGAAGTCGACTTGGAGTCGTTGATCTGGGCGGGTTCCGGTCGTGCCGCAGCCGTTATCGACAAGGGATTTCATGGCATCCCTTATATGAACAAATTTGCGGTCACGCCCACAGCTCAGGGAGAAGGATTGGGTGCCGCGTTGTGGGAGCAAATTTCAGCGCGTTACCCTCAATTGTACTGGCGCAGTCGCGCCGATAATCCCGTCAACTCGTGGTACAACCGACAAGCCGATTTTCGAATCCGCGCCGGTGATTGGCAAGTCTTTGGGTACGGGATCGATGATTTTAATCGCATCGAGGCACTCGTGCAAAATGCGCAATCAAGAAAAGAATACTGGACTGAAAAGCTGCCGAGTGAAGGAGCCATCTCATGAGTGTACGTGTCGGTTTGGCCGGAGGCCGCGGTTATGTCGGTGAGGAGTTACTGGGCTTGCTGTTACAGGATTCTGACATCGAGATTGTCTACGTGGGCTCACGCGGTTTAGCGGGGCAGGCTGTGGCCTCGGAGTATCAAGATTTACCAACCAGTTTGGTTTTTCAGGATCTTTCACCGCAGTCAATCGCTGCCTCACCCGCGGATATCTGGATCTTGGCTCAGGCGAACGGACAAGCCGAGGAGTTAGTGGAAGTGATTTCTCAAACGGACGCCAAAATGATTGATATCAGTAGTGATTTTCGATTCACGGATCGTTGGACGTATGGGTTGCCTGAAAAGAACCAGACGGAAATTAGTGCGGCACAGCGAATCGCGAATCCCGGATGTTATGCGACCGCCGCTCAATTAGCGTTGTTGCCTTTGCAAACACTGTTGGAGGGGAGGCCGGCAGTGTTTGGAATCTCAGGATATAGCGGAGCGGGCCGCACACCGAATGATAAAAATGATCCCCGACGATTGGCGAATAATATTCTGCCCTACTCGTTAACGGGCCACACCCATGAACTTGAAATTAGCCGGCATCTGGGGCGAGAGATTGCTTTTATGCCGCATGTGGCTGCGTTTTTTAGAGGCATTTCGGTCACGGTAAATGCCCGCTTGACTGAGAGCGTAACGGTAGAGCAATTGCTGACCCAGTTTAAGTCTTTCTATGACGGATGTGACTTGGTCGAGGTCCAGCAGGGCATTCCTGAAATCCAACAAGTGGTCGAGACGAATAAGGCGTTGGTAGGCGGTTTTTGCGTCGACGCCAGGACCGGACGAGATGTGACATTGGTTTGTGTGATCGATAATCTGAGAAAAGGTGCAGCCTCGCAAGCGATTCAGAATCTGAATTTGATGTGCGGTTTGGCGTCGGAAAAGGGGCTTTTGTAATGAACCAGTACCTCTGGTCGAAATCCGAACAATCTACGCCGACCCATGATCGTATTCAGCAGTTCATGTCAGGTAACGATGTGGTGTTGGATGCTGAAATATTCCTTTACGACATCTTGGCAACTTTTGCGCACGCAAGTGGCTTGGAGTCCATTGGCGTGTTGGATTCTGAGGAATTGAAAGCAATTCGAGATGCTCTGAACGAACTGAGTAAACAGTTTCAATCCGATACCTATCAATTGGGGCCCCCGTTTGAGGATGGGCATTCGGCGATTGAGTTTTGGTTAACCGAGAAGCTTGGTCCTGTGGGGCAAAAAGTGCATACCGGGCGCAGCCGAAATGATCAGGTGCAGGTCGCCATGCGGATGTACTTGCGTGATCAAATGCATCGCTTGGATAACGCCTGCCAAGATTTGGCAACAGTCTGTCTGGAACGTGCCGATGCCGATGCATTGACCCCGATGCCCGGATACACCCACCTGCAAAGAGCCGTGCCATCGTCGGTCGGTTTGTGGATGGCGAGTTTTGCGGAGTCATTTATCGACATAGCCGAATTGGCTTCCATGACTGGAAACTGGATCGATTGCTGTCCGTTGGGTACTGCCGCCGGTTACGGTGTTAACTTGCCGTTAAATCGTGAAAAGGTCGCCGACGAATTGGGCTTTTCGCGGTTGCAGCAGAACCCCATGTACGTGCAAAACAGTCGCGGGCGTTTTGAATTGCAGTGCTTGGCCACATTGGCACAAGGCACGTTGGAATTACGTCGGTTGTGTTGGGACTTGAGTCTCTACACCAGTCAGGAATTTGCCTTTGTTACCCTGTCGGACGAGTTCGTTACGGGGTCGTCGATTATGCCGAATAAATCCAATCCCGATTTCGTGGAGTTGGCCCGAGCCCAACATGCCGTCGTGCAGGGAGCGATCACAGAATTACAGGCCTTGTTGTCACTGCCTTCCGGTTATCAACGCGATTTGCAATTGACGAAACCACCGGTCATTCGAGCTTTTTCATCGTCGCTTCTGGCCTTGGAGCTATCCGTTGATTTGGTGCAGCAAATGAGTATGAACAAACAGGCGATGGCGAAAGCAATTGATCCGATCCTGCATTCGACCGACATTGCGATTGAGCGAGTGACTCAGGAAGGCATGCCGTTTCGTGAAGCCTATCGATGCCCATTAACGGAAAATGACTTGTCCGAGCGAGATGCGTTGTCGAGTCTGCAGGCCAGGGTTTCACCCGGGGCCTGCGGCGATCTGCAATTGAACGCGTTGCGTGAACGGTTGACGCGATTGAAAGACCCGTCGAATGCCTAGATGGCGGCTGGTTAGACCACATGGGTTGTGCGGTGGCTTCGTCTCGCAACCACACCTGATCGTAACTCTACTGACTCAAATTTTTATTTGGAAAGGATCCCCATGTTTTTATTGGTCCCCGTGCCCGTTTGTTTGCTGTTATCCACGTGCCTTTGCTGGCAAGCCGAACAGGAATGGTCGCAATGGCGGGGTGATCAAAGGGATGGAGTGTGGCAGGAAACGGAAGTCGTTACTGAATTCGATGACGCCTCCTTAAAGACACTTTGGACCCAACCGATTTCCTCTGGATACAGCGGGCCAACAGTTGCCGATGGTCGTGTTTACCTGATGGATCGCAGGATTACAGATGACCGACAAACCGAGCGGGTACTCTGTTTCGATGCTAATTCCGGTGCCCCCATTTGGCAGCATGAATACCCAGCCGATTACGCCAATGTTGGCTATGGTGCCGGGCCTCGGGCGTCGGTGACTATTGAAGATGGGATGGCATATACGTTGGGAACGATGGCGCATGCCTTCTGTTTCGATGCCGCGACCGGCAAAGTGATCTGGCAACGGGATCTCGATAAGGAATACGGCATCTCTAAATCGAAACGCATGCCGTTTTGGGGGATCTCGGGATCTCCTTTGATTTACGACGATGTCGTTATTTTGCACATTGGCGGGGCGGACGGCGCGTGCATCGTGGCCCTCGATAAATCCAATGGCAAGGAGGTTTGGCGAGCCTTAGACGATCGAGCTCAGTACTCTAGTCCAATTATTACGCAACAGAACGGCAAGGATATCGTGGTTTGTTGGACGGGCGACAGTGTGGCGGGTTTGAATCCGAAAACGGGTGAAACTTGGTGGCGATTTCCCTTCCCACCTTCCCGCATGCCCATCGGCGTCGCCACGCCGTTGGTGCAAGGGAACCGCTTGTTTTTCACCTCGTTTTACGATGGTGCATTAATGTTGGAAATGGACACCCATGAAATGAAAGTGACAGAGGTGTGGCGAGCGGTAGGACCCAATGAGAAAAGCACCCAAGCCCTGCATTCGATTATTAGCACACCGTTGTGGTTGGGGGAGCATATTTATGGAGTCGACAGTTACGGTGAGTTTCGGTGTCTGAAAGCCGCCGACGGGGCCCGTGTGTGGGACGATCTGACTGCGGTTCCAAAATCACGCTGGAGCACCATTCATTTTGTCCAAAATGGTGAACTGACTTGGATGTTCAACGAGAGAGGCGAATTGATATTAAGGAAACTGTCGCCGGAAGGTTTCGAGGAGTTGAGCCGTGCCAAAATCATCGAGCCCACGACGGAGCAGCTTCGACGCAGGAATGGTGTTTGTTGGTCCCATCCCGCTTTTGCAGATCGCTGCATTTTTGTGCGAAACGACAAAGAATTGAAATGTATTAGCCTAGCTAAGTAAGTAATTTAGGCCTGGGATGAAATTTGTCACAAAATCGGTTGCAGGCGTTTTTTTTCACAACCATGCTCGAAATTGGGAGCTACGGTTTGCTGATTTGACCACGCGTGGGGCGCTAGTTAGGCTTTTTTTAGGGGCTGGCACCGCCCTGCTTTCGCGTTTTATAAAATTGTATTTTTACAAAATCGCATTCTTTTGAAATGCGTTTTATTAGAAGTCCTATGAACAGCAAACGATTCAACCTTCTTACTGTCGCCCTGCTAGGCCTGATGTTTTGTACGAGTGAGGGGGTGGCGAGTGCTCAAGAAAAGACCCCCGCATCTGACGCCGGGGAGACCAGCGATTCTCAAGCGGCGACCATTCGTGGCAGCTTGAATTTGCAGTCAGATATCATCGACGAAATCGACTGGCAGACGATGGAAGGCCAAGTTTCCGAATTGGTTCAATTGGAACAGATCGAGCTTCCTGCGGAATGGTCAACGATGAAGGTGACAGACAGGCAAGCTTGGTTAGCCGAGTTTTATAAGTCCAAAATTGGCGCGGCGCTCAAAGCTAAGAATCAAGCCATTCTCGACAGTCGGTTTCAAAAGGATTTTCAAGTTCGCGAGTCCGGCAAGTTCGTGATCTACGATGTGCCGCAGGGACAATACGAAATGAAAATTTCGGCGCAAACGAAAGCGGATGGGAAAACTTGGTTGGTGCAGTCTTATGGACAATTTGCAGTGGGAGAGGTCGATGAATTAGATTTCTCCAATATGCCACTGGATGTCATGAGGGTACTGACCTCGTCGGAAGAGGCCCCCGAGGTCACCGGGAAATCTTTGGCTGGCAGTGAAATTGAGCTCTCAAGTTTCCGCGGCAAACCTGTCTTGCTAGTGTTTGGACTGACATCGAATAACGCATTCAAGGTCACCACTGCGTCACTCAGAGAATTGGCGGAATCTGTCGAAACCGATGAAACAGTCCAGGTGGTGACAGTGACGTTGGATGAGGATTTGGATTCCGTGAAAAAATTCAACGAAGAAAACTCGGTGACTTGGCCTGGTATCAATTTGGGCAAGTGGGATCAGGAAACACTTTTCGAATATGGAATCCGTTCTGTGCCATCCTTTTGGTTGATCGATGCACAAGGAAAGATCATTTTGACGGGACAGCAGTTTGTGGCGGAACTGAATCGTCGCCAGATCAGCGTTCGTGAATTGGTGGAAGACGCGTTAGCCGGCAAGTTAGATTCGGAAAGCGCATCCGAAAAGTAAGCCAGTACATGCGGGGGACGCGGGCAACCAGTGGGCGGATGGAGAATGAAACGCTGGCTCTGGGGGCGTTATTCTTGGCGTAGCCGTTTTTTAACGGTCCGCCTGAGTCAACCGTCCGCCTGAGTTAACGGTCCGCCTGAGCTCGTGGGTGAGCTTTTTGGTAAGCCTCGCGGAGTCCCTTGGTGCTGACATGGGTATAGATCTGGGTGGTGATTAAGCTTTTGTGCCCCAGTAATTCTTGCACGCTTCGAATATCAGCACCGCTATCCAGCAAGTGAGTGGCGAAGCTGTGCCGCAGTGTGTGAGGAGACGTTCTAATGTCCAAGCCAGTCAGCTTGAGGTACTTTTCCAGCATGCGGCCAATGCTGCGAGTCGTGATGCGATTCCCAAATTTATTTACAAATACGGGAGCCGAATGGGATTGTTGGTGGGGCCGCGCCAGGGTGCGAGATTTAAGCCAACGTTGCAACGCACGAATGGCATAACGGCCCAACGGAGCGAGACGCTCACGTTTGCCCTTTCCCCGCACCCGCACCAAACCTTGGTCCATATCCAAATCGCCGTCATTGATGCCGACGAGTTCGCTGACACGCAGTCCAGCGGAATACATTGTTTCCAGAATGGCGCGATCGCGAAGCCCCAAAGGAGTATCCGTGGGGGGCGCACTGAGAAGTTTGCCGATCTCCTTGGTGGTGAGGAAATGAGGCAGCTTTCTTTGTCGCCGTGGGTTCCGCAAAGGTTTGGCAGGATTCGTTTCGGCTAAGCCCTCACGCTGAGCGAAACGATAGAAACTGCGGAGTGAGGCAAGTTTCCGTGCGATCGATGTGGGAGCGTACCCGGCTTCGTGCAAGGCTCCTACAAAATCGCGTAATTGCAGCGGTGTGATTTCAGCGGGTGCCGGTAAGCGGCCGTGAACTTCCTGCAGGTATTCTGCCAGTGTCTCCAAATCCTCACCGTATGACTTGATCGTCAGTTCGGAGGCATTTCGCTCGACCCGCAGATACCGGAGAAATCTGTCGATAGCTTGCTGCATGTGCGATTCGCTGGAAAAATGAATTACCCGACGGGGTCGTCCCCGATCCACATATCATCGTGGTGGTTGGGGAAATCAAGATCCGGAAAAGGAGGCGTGTCGGTATCCGATTCGGGGAACCCGTGACGGTCGCAGGCCTCCGGCACGATAGCCTCGCAGGTAAGCGAGGGTTGCGTCTTGCGAATCTTTTGGCTGAGCACGGCCGCGTCGTACCAAGTGAAGCTCAGTTCCGGGTCGGAAGCATAACGGCCCAACATACGCAGCGTCTCGGCACGGCTATCGTCGTCATACATGAAAACGTAACGCTCTTCGTCTTTCACAATCGCTACGATGCTTACTTCACCAGCCATATAAATTGCTTGCTCTTTTGTGGGCTGGCCATGCCAGCGAAAAAATTTAGGACATCGCGGTGTGCGAGACGCGGGATAAGGGGTGTATCGGCCGACTTACCCGAATGCGTTAATGCAGAATATGGATCACCCGCGAATCAAGGCAGAGACAGTCGCCGAGCCGGGATAAACCGCACCAATGAACCATATTGCTTGCGAAATCACGCTACCAAGTCAATGTGCTCGGCAGCATGAGACCGGTGGCAAAAAAGAAACCCGGCGTTTTTTGCCGGGTTTAGGTGGGTGTATTTCGATGAATCGTCGAATTTCAGTTTCCCAGTCGTCGAGCCAATGCTTCCTCTGGAATCGGTACCACTTTCGTAGTAGCGACTAGATCCGTTCGCAGAATGTCGTCTTCTTTTTCGCTGCCGACATTGAATTCCACTAGGTAGGCTCCCACGGCGAGTCCTTGACCTTGGTAAGTAGGTGGCCAGAAATCCTCGGCTCGGGTCGCCAAGGCACGTGCCAGCAAACGAGTGGCTCGCCCTGAAAATCCACCTAACGCCATCTCCAAACGGCCCTGTGATTCTCGGTAAATGTAAAAAACCATGGCCACGTGTTGGGAGCGTTTCCCTACATTTGCTTGCACCCATTTGCCATTGGCAGATTCGTAATAAATCCCAGGTTCCAGTTTTTCTTTTTGTTGCGATAGCGTTAGGCCGCCGATACACGACGCGGGGTGTGGGTCAGTATCCCGGTAGCGGAAAAAGACAGGGCACGATCGGTCGCTAGGCGTTGCCACGTTATCTTCGGAAACAAAGGGCTCGCAGCCAAAGGCGCTCGCCATGACGATTTCTACGACGGGATTACTTTTGGTACTTCCTAGACAAACCAAAGCTTTGTCACCCGAAGAATCCGAGAAAACCCGGTAGCTCTGATCAGATTGGGATTTCAGTTCGGCTTCCGTCGTTTGCCCAGGACTCCAAACCAGCATTTGTTTCAAGTGTTCGGGTTGTGAAAAATTACCCGTTACTGGCACATCGACTTCGCCTACTTTTTTTAATTTGGCCGTTCCACCCAAAGTGGTAACACCATTTAAAATCTCGCCCGCCAACACGGAATCTGAGGCGACCACATAGGCGGTGTCTGGATTGCGATTTTCAATATCTCGTCGCACGCCCAAACACATCACCAACCGACGTCTCCGTGCCAGCATTTCCCAGAAATTTTCGGGCTCTACCGCGAACAACGCGCCCGGTAATTGGTCAGCCGTTGCGTGGCCATGTTCGATTAAGTAATCGCACAGCCGTGAGAGCGCTTTAAGCGGGATGTACTTGACCTCATTTTTAAGCAGAGCCGCCACTTGATGACGATCCAAGCCGGTGTACTCGACAATGGCTTTGATAGTTCCTGGACGTTTTCGCGGATCTGGCACGTGGCCCAAGAGCTCCGCAAGTCGAAATGAGTATTGCATGGTGGGATCCGGTTCTGGCCCTGTCAGTCGGTGATAGCAGTGTCGGATTCAAGCGAGTTTAGGCCGCTTAATCGTCCGCGCTAAGTCGTGGATACTGCCATTGCAGAAAAACATCCACGTTCCCCAGCATAAGCAGATTAGGGTGGGATTCAACCCCCTTGTGGTGCAATGAATGGCAATCCACCCCCTCAGGGTGTTTGAGGATCGGTCTGGAGTCAGTTTGCCGGTTTTGCTACTTTCCTGCCCTCTCAAACAACGAAAACGGGCCTACTGTTCGTTTTTTACGGGCAGTTACCACGCATAGGAGATTTTGATGTTGGATCGTAAACGATGGGTAATCGCGATAGTGTTGGTCACGTGCACCACGTTGGCCACCATCGCTGAAGCTCAATTAAAAATGCCATTTAAGCGTCGAGCATCGACTGCGGCGACCTCTCAAAGCCTTGAACTTACCCAAACGGCGGGTCCCTGGCTCATTATGTGTGCGTCCTTCAACGGGGAACAAGGCCTGCAGCAGGCCATTCAGCTAAGCAACGAATTGAGGAATGAGCATGGAATGAACGCTTATGTTTATCGCCATGAATTTAATCATTCCGAGAAAGTGCAAGGATCGGGTTGGGCCATTCCTGTAGAGGAAGTTGGCCTGCCAAAACGCACAAACTGGAAAGCTAAGTCGGGCGAATTCAATGAGCAAGTGGCGGTTGTCGTTGGTGATTTTGCTTCAGTCGAAGACTATGGGGCGAAAAAAGTTCTCGGCAAATTGAAAACAATCCAGCCCCGTTCGATGATGAACAGTGAATATGCAGAATCTCATCAGGCGCTTGAGCAGCAGCATCGCGCGGGTGAACGCGGACCCTTGGCGGCAGCATTCCTGATGCCCAACCCTATTTTGCCCCCTGAATACTTTAAGGCGCGCAACATCGACAAGGTTGTGGAAAAGATGAATAAGGGAGTCAAGTATGGGCTCTTGAAATGCCCTGGGCAGTATTCGGTAAGAGTTGCCACGTTTGGTGGCGAGCAGGAATGGAATGTCTCCGTGCAGCGTATCGACGAAGCACGCCGTGAGAGCGACGATAATCGTGGCAAGGTTGACGAGGATAGTAAGTTGGTGGATGCCGCTTATAAAGCCAATGTCTTATGTCGTGCTTTACGCAAAAAAGGTGTGGAAGCTTATGAGTTCCATGATCGAAATGAGAGTTACGTTTGCGTGGGTGGTTTTGAATGGGCAACACGGAAAAATGATTCTGGCAAAGACGTTTTGAATCCGGAGGTTGCTGACGTAATCAAGCAGTACAAGGGTGTCATTGAGAACTTTGGACACGGCACAGCCATGCGTCCTCGCACGATTAGTGCCTTCAAGGACTATGACATCAAATTTGATGTTCAACCTATGCCAGTTCTCGTTCCCAAGCTGAATCCGAGAACCAGCCGTCTGGGTGGTATCCTGCGTCGCTAGATCCGAAGCGATCGAAGTTTAAGAGAGCATGCAAGACCGGCGTTTCACGCCGGTCTTTTTTTACGGGCTTGCCGTTCGTGGATTGCCGTCACGATCATAACGGTGGGTGGGCACTGGGCGTCCCGGGCGGAAGCTCTGGCTTTTACGCATCTCGCATTCGAGTCCAAATTTTTCGGCCGTTTGAGCGATGGATTCGCGAACTTGTGCGTCCAATACGTCGGGAGCGATGGCCACCCGTGCGTTGACCACGATCTCCGCCTTATGGGTTTGGCAGTCGGAGGGTAGCGACAGTTCAGTGGCAGAGTCGCTGCTTACCAAGTTCGCGACGCCATGAAACCCTTCCCACAAACCGATGGCCTTGAGGTGAGCGGTCTCGCCGCCGATTTCCGCAAATTTGATCCGCAACGCTTCCACGATGCTGACAAGAACATCATCCAAGGAGAATGAATTTTCGGCGGAGGCCGAGAAACTGCAATTCAACCAACCCAGTTCCGCCTCGCCCTCGGCATAGACATCGTAATCCAGTTCCAAAATGCGGTGTCCAAAATCTCCAGTCTGCTCAAACATCGCTATTAACTCGTCGATGCCCTGCCCTTCTCGGGCCGATATTTTGAGCACGGGGATGTCCGGATGGGAGTCTTTCAGCAGCCCAACCAATTCGGCAATTTCGTCTTCCGATAACCGGTCGATGTGGTTGAGGATTATGAAGTCAGCTTCTTCCAGTTGTTTACGGAAAATATAAGCCGCCTTGGGAGAGAAGCCTCCGTTCTTAAGACCACTCAATATTTTTCGGCCGTGCGAGGGTTTTAAGATCACGCCGTAGGGTGCAATTTCGTATTGCTGATCGTATAGGTGCACGAGAGGTTGGATGACCGTTGCCACTAAATCGGTGCAGCTACCCACGGGTTCCGCTATCACGATGTCAGGTTGGTGTTTCTCGCCTAGCTCAGCAATGGTGTTTGCAAGTTCGTCGAAGTTGCAGCAGAAACACGCTCCGGCAACTTCTCCGACAGCGTTTCCCATCTCTCTCAAAGTCAGTGTGTCCACCAAGTCATCGGCCTGATCATTGGTAACGATCCCGACATTGAGTCCGCGGTTGCGATATTCGGCGGCCAGCCGGCCAATCGTGGTAGTCTTACCGGCTCCGAGAAAACCGCCGATCATGACAAAGCGAATCGAGGACATTGAGTTACTGGGGTGAAATTTGGAGGAAAGCTCTAGGAGATACAGTTGCTACCAAGCCGAGTTTCTTGCCGAGATCCTATGAAAGTTCGGGGTACAAAGATTTCATCAAATCGGGGGTGCTCAGGGGCTTCACGGGGATGACGATCTCAGCCGCCTCGTACCCAGCGGCGCCGCCAAAGGCTTTCGCTCCGTGTTCCACGCGATCGAAGACCTTTTGCTTACCCGGTGGGAATTGCGTCTTGTAACACTTGATCGCCTGCATTTTGGTGTTCAGGGTATCGCTGATATCGACTGTCAGGTAGCCATAATGCCCCGCTACGACTGAGATATCGAAGCCCAAATGAAAATAAAATTGGTGGCTGACGCGATGAACCGGCAGGTGATCGAAATACTCATCCCACTTGGTCAAACGGCTGTAGAAAATAGCAGCGTCTGTGATTTGCATGGCTTGCCAATGATCGGGAGAAGCAAGAGGCGTTTTGTCCCCAAAGCCGAGAACTACTTTAGGGCGGAAACGTCTGATTTGTTTGGCAAGTTCAACTCGCGCCTCAAACGAATCAAATAGTCGTCGATTGGGCAGTTCCAGAATCACGCGTTCGTGCACACCGAGAATATCTGCTGCCGCATGAGCCTCCGCAATGCGAACCTCGGGTCCGGGGCTTAATGGAGTTGGCTCACCATCCGTGAGATCCACGATGCCCACGCGGTATCCCTGACGCACCAATTTGGCCAGTAAGCCACCGCACGCAATTTCCACATCGTCAGGATGCGCACCAACTGCCAGTACATCCAGGGGTTTCGAAGAATCGGACATAAAACTACCAAAGAAATTTAGACGGCCAACCAAATCAAATACAGGTTGATCGATTATCGCGGTAAGTTCAATGCGTGGATCTGTTTTAGATCGAATGTCATTTCTTGACCGTTGCAACCTATCACGAGTTGGTCTTTATCGGCCTTAAGTAAGCGAAAGCCGTTGCTTCCGCCCAGTACGAATTCTTGACCGTCCCGCGTGCGGAGCAAACCCGTGCCCTCGGCCCGAGTCGTGGGTTGTTGAGTCCAGATGGTAAAAGACGATTGATCCAAATCCAAAAATCCAGGATCGGTTTGATCCGCCTCTAATCCCAGATGTTTCGGTTGAGCTTGCTCGGACAAAAAATCGACTCCGTCCGCCAAGACCGCTTGGATTAAATGCTGTCCCGTCTCCAGGTCGTATTCAACCCTGCCGTTACTCCAATCAAATTCGACCTGAGGAAAGGCCAAGCGGTACAGAGGCTGTACCATGATTACATTGCCCTTTTCAAAGTCGATCTCGAGCGGATAGCGACATTCCGTCTGGGAATCCCAGACGCCGATGACTTGAGCTGGATCGATTTCGAGGGCCGGTTGAGAGGAGGCGACTAATTTTTGGTTGAATTGGCAATGCACAACGGAGCCATCCTGCAGCATGACATATACGCCTTCCTCGGGACGGGCAGGGTCTCTTTTCTGCGGAGGAGCAATCCAATCAATATCCTTCAGAGGGATCTCAGCATCGCTTAACGTAGGGTGGGCTGTTGTCACATTGAGGGTTTGGTTGGCGGCGTCAAAAGCGATGTCATTTGCCAGTAATCTTTGAGCATCTCGCGTGGTGATGACGATGGGTGCCTGGGGGGCATCGTTGAAATTCAGTTCCGGAGCTACCTTGGGTTCCGTTAATGTGAAGTCATCAACGGCAAAGTCCCGGTTGAGTTTTTTGACATCCAAAAAGGTGTTGGCAGAAATGCGGATGTAAGCAATGGGTTCATTGGAGCTAAGCCCAATAAATGACATTTTATCTTTTGTTGTTTGGGTCAGTCCGATCACATGACCGGCCGCGTTATAAGCTTGTACGATTGTCTCTTTAGGCACGACGATTTCGGTAAAAAACGCAGCCATGTTTACTGTCGCTGGAATTAGCGGATTACTGGGCAAGCAGAAATCGATCCGCATGACTCCTTGGTAGCTCGTTTTTTTCTTTTTGTTTGGATCGATAAAAACATTACCGACGGAGCGATTTCTACTTTGGCTCTTTTTGAAACCGTAACCTGAAATCACAACCATGCCGTCGTGGGTTTCGCAGGTCATGGCGATTCCTTTGTGACGAAAGATATTATCGACCGCAAATTTTCGGTCGGCAATCATCCGCTCTCCCCGCTCTCCCGAGTCAAAATTCACTTGGATATGCCCTGGTTTGACCGCGCCTACCGTTGCCTTACCGGAGTCCCGTTCGTTCTTTTCGTAAAATTGGAACTCGTCAGACAATAACTGTGTCGCCACATTCTGAGAGCGCGGTTGGGGAGCGGGTGCGGGCTCTGAGGCGGTACCTAGTCGCTTGGCATAAGTACGATCAATCGCGAAGGGAAGCTCGTTCCATGTTGCTTTGAGCGAAATGTCACCCACATCTCCTTCGAGTCGCGTACCGTCCTTGAGTTGGATTTCATCGAAGTCAATCGAAAAACGAGTTTGGTTGTCTTCCTTTTGCTTCCCCAAAAATTGGAGGACTCTTTCGACCCGATAGCGAACTTCGGGTTCCTCATGCATTCGCGCCCGTTCGATGACCTTTTCGAACGGTTTGCCAGCTTCCATCAGCTCGGTCTCCGCTTGGTGCCGTAGCCGATAGTTGTCATCGGCTAGTGCGGATACCAAAGCACGGACGCGGGCCACTTCTTCACTGGCAGGACTGGTGGTAAGTTTCAGTTCTCGCAGATTTGAAAGCTGAACACTGGACTTGGATACCTCTCCGTCCGAGCTTACGGTTTTCCAGTCGAGGGTGACATCGTCAGTGGTCATGCGAACCACATTGCCATCACGGAGTGTCACGAGGATGGTGAGGTTACCGCCAGAGGTCTCTTGCGATTGAGCTGGTACTCCATTGAAGCATTGGAAAACAAACCACGTCAGGCAAAAACAGCCAAACTTGAGCACGCGGAAGGTTCGCTGGGGGGATCGCATTTCCATATTCTATTTTATCGTGACGGTATAGATTTTATGAGGATCGAAGTCGCAGAATAATCTTTATTGATTCCATTCGTTGACATCGATGTAACGGTAAGTACCGAGGTTGCGAGCGGCAAGTTGCTTCATGAAATTACTCTTGGTTTGCAGAGGACCCTGTCCAAATTGCACGCAATGAATTTGGGCTCCACCGGCAGAACGACGCAGTCGTTCCACCTGAGATTCGTTTAGCTCAGGGGAGCCACCGTCCGTTAAGAGCACGATCACATCGGGATTCAAGCTAAGCGCCGAATTGACCGCCAGTTCATGCTCGGTACCTCCGAAGGCAGCAAGATTGTTAATAAAACCTGCCACCTGCTTTTTGTTGTTCTCGGTACCGTTTAATAACTCCCGACGTTCGATTGTCATGGTGCGATGGTGATAAGCCACGATTTGAAATTCATGGTAAGTTTCCAATTGATTGATAGCTTGGGTAAGTTCTTTGGCGGCGGCACTTAGTACATTCAGCCCTTGAGCTCCCATCGATCGCGAGCGGTCAATGACGAACACAAACTTTCGACCGGAGAGATTCCCGGAGCCAAACACGCGGAGTGTGGTGGCGGGTCCTTTGGGCTGACGCGCGATAATGGCCGCGCTTTCTGCTGCCAGCATTTTTCGCTGGGCCTCCGAAAGTTGACCTGCAGGGAGTGCTGCCGTCTGGGTCGGGGAGGTCATTTCCGAGGAGTTCATGCCGGGTAGGGGCATGTCAATGGTGGCCACTTCGTTGACCAATTCGGAGACATCGATTGGGGACTGGTCTTCGGAGACTGCCGTGGCGGCGGCGTTTTCGGCCGGGGACTCGGTGGGTTCCAGATCAGCTTCTTCAAAATACTCGTTGTCATCAGCAGCGGAGGCCAAAACGATCTGGACGCTGCGCGGACCCTCGTCCCCACCGCCGATCACGCGACTGGTCCACAACAGGGCGAGCGCGACTAGCAGACCTGTGTGGATTGTCGTCGAGAGCAAAAAGGATTGCCATTTGCGGGCTGGGGATTCCGATGTCTCGAGTGCTGACCCAAGATCACCAGGCTGATTTGATTTTTCTATTCCTTGTGCCATACCTGCATTATGCGGTATGGATTGAATATTGGAAAGAAAACCTTTGACTGGCTGGATGCGAAAAGGCGGCTTATTCTTTCTCAGAATCGCCACAAAGAATAACTTTTATTGAGATTGCCCGTTTATTGTAAGAATTTTGAAACCTTGCTTGTTTTATTCCAGAGAAATCGATGGCCCAAGGCATGGAGGGGAATCTTAGGTGGGGAATCAGGATTCTCGGTAACTGCTGGCACAAGGTTGGAGTGCTCGGTTACAATTAAGACCACTAGTAATCAGGCAAGGTCGGAAATCGGACAGGCAAGTGTTCGTTGTTTTCCGGCTTTTGAATTGACGGGGACAAGCTGTCGAACCGACCAGCGTGTTTCGAGGAATGGAAGATTCGATTAAGCGGCAGGCTGCGAGTGACCTTTTCATCGCGGAACGCCCGCGGCAGTTCGAGACCAGACATGGTCTTTTGGCACCATACCGCCGTAAAATAAGCCAAGAATCGCCTCCGATTGCTAGACCTTAATAGGTGCTGCCTTGGTCTCAGGGGCCGCCCTTTGTAATTGAATCAAACTTCAGGACTGATTTTTATGAACTCGCCTAACGGTCAATCGAACGAGAATCTCAACCAGGACGAAATGCAGGCGTTGGAGCACCTCAAGTCCGCCAACGCCAAAGTACGAGAGCAACTGGGCAAGATCATTGTGGGGCAGGATAAGGTATTGGATCAGTTGCTGATTGCGATCTTCGCCCAAGGCCATTGTCTTTTGGAGGGCGTACCGGGGTTAGCCAAAACCTTGATGGTCAGTACTTTGGCCAAAACCTTGCATTTGGATTTCAATCGTATTCAATTCACTCCAGACTTGATGCCGTCCGACATTACGGGCACCGAAGTGATTCAAGAGGACAAGGTGAGTGGGACGAGAAACTTTAAGTTCCTGAAAGGCCCCATTTTTTCTAACATCATCTTGGCGGATGAGATCAATCGTACCCCACCGAAGACACAAGCTGCATTGCTGGAAGCGATGCAGGAAAAACAGGTCACAATTGGTGGGCATCGCAACGCCCTGCCAGAACCTTTCTTTGTCCTGGCGACGCAAAACCCAATCGAACAGGAAGGCACGTACACGTTGCCGGAAGCTCAGCAGGATCGCTTCATGTTTAAGGTGTTTGTCGAGTACCCCTCTTATGATGAAGAGTATGCGATTGCTGCCTCGACGACAGCAGATATTGTTCCGGAGATAGCACAGGTGCTTAATGGCGAGGATATTATTAAGCTGCAGCAGATGGTGCGGCGCGTTCCCGTAGCGCCCCATGTAATCCACTATGCACTTCGTTTGGTAAGGGCAACGCGGGTGGCATCCGACGACGCTCCGGATTTTGTAAAGGAAACCGTCAGTTGGGGCGCTGGCCCACGAGGACTACAGTTTCTTTTGCTGGGTGGAAAAGCACGCGCTGTGTTGGATGGTCGGTTTTATGTCACCACAGACGACATCGATGCCGTCGCACATCCGGTGCTGCGGCACCGCGTGATCACCAACTTCAACGCCGAATCATCCGGAATCACTTCGGATAAGGTAATCGACGAATTGCTTGCCTCAACGCCGGACCGCAATGCGGATGACGAAGTCGCGCCGGAACTAGCCAAAGCGTTCGCTTCCTGAGTGGTGAGGGCCACGTGGTCCGCTAGTGACTGACTCATCAACTGACCTTTAACCATCAAATTCCATTGTCAAGCGATTCTCCCCAACAGGATTATTTGGACCCCAAGGTTCTTGACCGCGTAAAGCGGATGGACGTGCGTGCCCGTTTGGTCGTCGAAGGGTTTATCACCGGTCAACATCAAAGTCCTTACAACGGTTTTGCCGTTGAGTTTGCGACCCATCGCGAATACTCGCCCGGTGACGACTTGCGGCACATCGATTGGAAGGTGTGGTCCAAAACCGACCGACTCTACATCAAAGAGTATGAAGAAGAGACCAATCTTAAATGCACGATCCTCTTAGATACCAGTAAGTCGATGCGTTACGGTGACGATAGCGAAGCTGGTGGATTAAGTAAATTTGACTACGCGGCGACCACCGCAGCCTCCTTGGCGTATTTAATGCAGCAACAGCAGGACGCCGTCGGCTTGGTCTTTTTCAGTACTCAAGTTGACAAAAATTTGAAGCCGAGTTCCCATCCCTCCCATCTCAAATTAATGCTGCATGAACTCGAACAGGTCACTCCTGATGCGGAGACCGATGTCTCCTCCATTTTCACCACGCTTGCCGGTCAGGTACGGCAACGGGGGATGGTGATACTGATTTCCGATTTATTTGTAGATCCAGCGGAGCTGGCTAAAACGCTCGAGCGTTTCCGATTGCGCCGCCATGAAGTCATCGTTTTTCACGTGATGCATGAAGATGAGCTGACGTTCCCGTTCCAAGAGAATACTCTGTTTCGTGGTCTCGAAAGTGATGCTCAGTTGCATACCGAGCCTCGAGCTTTGCGGGCTTCTTACTTGGAAGCCGTGGAACGTTATATGAAGCAGGTGCGAAAAGTATGTGCTGGATTGGGAGTCGATCATGTGCTTCTCGACACGGGCAAGCCATTGGACGCAGCCTTGTCCAGTTACCTTGCTTTCCGCCAAAAACGACGTAAATCCCTGTTGAGAAGTTGACACCTGAGACCAGACATTTTCGCCCACCATAGCTCCAGACCATTTGAAACCCGCGTGATTTTTTAATGCCCGGCATTGGGAAATCGATCCGACCCATAATCCCTGTTGAAGAAAAAAGTCCATGCCCTGGTTAGCAACCTGGCTTTCTAATCCGTTAATGCTCGGGGTTGGCGCACTTGCCATCCTGTCACCGATCATTATCCACTTGCTCAACAAGCGACGATTCAAGATCGTCAATTGGGCCGCGATGGACTTTTTGTTTGATGCCGAGAAAAAGAACCGGCGTCGCGTAAAGCTGGAAAATTTTATTCTCTTGCTGTTGCGTTGCCTGGCGATGCTTCTATTGGGACTGTTGTTGGCTCGTCCGTTTCTTCCATCGGGTGTGTTTGGTGACGCGACGCAATTTCAACGGGTGATTTTGTTAGATGATTCACTGAGTCAACGCGTCAAGATTGGCAACCAATCCGCCTTTGAAATTTCTAAAGACCGCGTCAAGCAACTATTGCAAAAACTGGCGACGGATTCCGGCAGTGATTTGTTGACGTTATACGTAACCAGCGATGCCGAAAAACCGGTAGGAGGACTGGCCAGTGAACCCGTGACGATCGATTCACTGGATGCCGTGATGGCGAGGATTGATGAGCTTGAATGCTCCGATCAATCCGCCGATTACGTAGCCGGTTTGAATGAGATTATCGGTTTCCTAGAAGGCGATATTTCACAAAGCAACCAAGTCGTTTACGTGATGTCGGACTTGCGACGTAGAGATTGGATCGATGCTGCCGAGGATCAATCGGCCAATGCTCCCCATAAATTATTAGAGAAGGTGTCGCAGGCGACCCCCAACACCTTTCTCGTTGATGTGGGATCGACATTGCAGGATAATTTAGCTGTGACCAGCATTCAGGCAGAGGATTTGCTGGTGGCAGATACCATTGTTCGCTTTTCTGTTTCCGTGACCAATTATGGGGAAAGCGATGCCAACAATGTGACTTTGCGATTTCGAGTAGATGATTTTCAACCGCAAACCGAGGCGATTGCTTCCATCGCGCCCGGGCAAACCGAATCGGTAACGTTCCGTTATCTTTTTCAGCACGATCAGCAGGCATTTGATTTGAAGGCGTTCGCTGACCGCCTGGAAGACAATATGGTGAACTCTCGTATCATGGTGGAAATCATTCCAGATGGTGCGACACGAGACTCACTAGCTGAGGACAGTCAAGCTTTTTTCGCCGCCCGCACACTGAAGGGGATCCCTGTTCTTATTGTCGATGGCGATCCGTCATCCGTTGAAGAACGAAGCGAATCGTTTTATTTGAAGACGTTAAATCTGCCCGGGACAGGGATTTTGGTGGACACGGCGACGGTCGGAGAATTAGAGACGATCTCCCTTTCGAAGTACAAGGTTATCTTTCTTTGCAATGTCGATGAGGCTTCCCCAGATCGAATTGAATCGCTGAAACAGTGGGTACTGGATGGGGGGGGATTGGTATTCATGCCGGGGGATCGTGTGCGTGCTTCGACCTTTAATAAAGCATTTTTCCGCGACGGTAACGGCCTCTCACCGATGAAACTTGAAGTCATGGAAGGTGACGTGGGACGTGGTGATTGGATTCTGATGGAAATCCAAGATCCCGATTACCCAGCGTTGAGGGTAGCCCAAGACGAAGCAATCGGATTCGATAATGTGGAAGTGTTTTCCTGGTGGCGTGGAGCGGTGAAACCAGATCAGTTGGGCGTCTCGGTATCCACTCCGTTGCTATTGGGTAACCAGGATAAAACGCCAGCCATTGCCGAACGGGTCATGGGGCAAGGGCGCACTGTGACGTTTGCGTTTTCAGCGGATGCGGATTGGACTCTTTGGCCCGCTCATCCGACTTATGTCTGTGTGATGTGGGATCTGGTTCAGGACTTGGTCGGAAATCGCAACGAAGCCTCCCGATATCAGGTGGGGAGTTCCGTAAAGCAGTTGGTGGACCTTTCCCAATACCAACTGAGGGTGGGGTTGTTGGATCCCAGTGAAGAAAAAGTGGAAGCCAATGCGAAACCGATCGAAGATGTGAAAGATAGTGTTTTGTACGAAGTTGAATTTTCGGGCCTCGAAAAACGTGGCTTCTATGAGATGCAGCTCCGCCGTGCGGATGAGCAAGTTGTCAAGCAGTTGTTCGCCGTGAATGTCGATCCCAGCGAAGCCGATTTGCGGAGACTGGACTTGCCAGCGTTGCCCAATAACTACTTTGGCGAACAAACTCGTCTTGTGAGTGCGGATCAGATGGTCATGCAAGGGGAGACGCGTTCCAGTAACGAAGTCTGGCCTCAAATTTTATTGTTATTAATCGCGGTTCTGGGAACGGAACAGTTCCTCGGTTGGTGGTTTGGGCGCCGGCGTTAGACCCCAGCGGAATGAAGATGAATTTGGAATGCCTGGAGAAAACCTTATGAAAAATGCAACCAAGTTGACCGCTAAGCGTGGGTCGGTTGTGTCGTTCTGCGGATTGGCATGCCTGTTTTTTCTCACCCTGCCGGGCATCGTTCACGCGGCCGTCCTGACGCCGATCGTTCCCGGCATCGGCCCGCCACAGAAAGTGGAGGATGCGAACGACGAGGACGCGAAAGAGGAAGGTAAATACGTAGGTGGTGCTGCATTAAAGACCGATCCTGATTTAGTGGATCGTTTAAGTAAAGCCGATGATTTTAAGAAGGATGGTAGCTTCCGAGCGGCCTCAAGATTGTGGCAGTCTGTGCTCGGGGAGAGCGGGGATATTCTCTACACGGAGGATGAAGAGACTTATTATGCGTTGACCGAACGGGTGGAGTCGATCTTGGCTGATTTGCCGCCCGCGGGATTGAGTGCTTATCGTATTGCCGCCGATGCTGCTGCCCGTGAAATCTTAGCGCAACGGCAAGGTGATTTTGACTTGGAGACTCTGAGCCGAGTCGTGAAGGGCTATTTTCTAAGTTCGTTTGGCGACGATGCCGCCTATCAATTGGCCTGTATCTATTTGGACAACTATGACTTTGTCGGTGCCGCGAGACTGTTGCGAAAAATCACGGAGCAATATCCGGACCCCACGGTTTCGTTAAGCGAAGTTTGGATGAGGATTGCTTTGGCTTATGCCTATATCGGAGATTCGGGATCGGCCCAATCCGCTTTGGCTTCTGCAGAGCAAGCCGGTGCGGATCCGGAATCACGGTTGTACGAAGCCATTCAAAAAGTCATTGCGGAATCACCACAAATTGACCCTGCCAATACAGTGGACAAGCGTTGGTCGAGTCGCTGGGGGAATGCCAAACGTTTGGGACAAATGCCAGCGTTGCCGCAGGGGTACGGTGAGCAGGGGCTGGCCGCTGTTTGGCAGTATTCTTTCGAGCCGCGGGAATTTTACCTTAACGACAATTACGAAGGTGTGACCATTCCTTCCTTCGACGAGTCGCTGATTCAGGACTCGCTTACATCGGCCGAAAAATCTCTGATCGCATCTTGGCGGGAAGGGAAATGGCGTCCTGCCGGGAACCTGTTGTTCGCTGACAATGCAGTGGTCTTCAAGACGGGCGCTGATTTAACGGTTTGGAATCGGGAATTGGAAAAGGAACCACTGTGGAGACCGTTGTGGTTAAACCAGTTTGTCATTGACGACGCCACTGCTGCCTACAAACGTTTGTTCGATAATTATCGCTACGAGGATATGAAAAGTCCCGGAAAAGTTCAAAAAACGAAACGGGAAATTCAGTTGTTTGGCGACCAGATTGCCCAAGCCATGTCGATTCATCGCGGAGTGCTCTACAACGTCGAGGGACCCGAATACAGTTGGCATGCTAAAAAAATTCCATTCCAGAGACGGACATCCAATAACCCTTATGGATCCGTACCTCGACGTACCCGCGTTAATCGCTTGGCTGCTTACAATTTTGAAACGGGAAAGATCTTGTGGAGTATCCCGTCGACGGGTTCCCTGGCGAGTACTTCAATCCCAAAGGTTAAGAATACTGCTGATGGAATAATGGAAACGGCAGAGGAAAAACCCTTCGAGAATGTAGGCTTCATGGGGGCACCCGTAGGCTTTGGCGACTTGTTATTGGTACCCGTGAATGTCAGCGGCTCAATTTTTCTTTACGCGCTTGATAGCCAGCAACAGGGAGCCTTGGTTTGGAAATCCTTTTTGTGCGATGAACCGGGCGGAGGATCTCAACCTTGGTCGCCGATCCATCTGGCGATCGAAGGTAGCACCGCCTATGTGAACTGTGGTACCGGTGTCGTTTTCGCATTGGATCCCATGACGGGTTCCATTCGATTCGCACGGCGTTATCC
>JAAEPL010000001.1 GCA_024232675.1 Planctomycetaceae bacterium | reverse complement strand
GAAATTATGCATCTTCGCAAGACGCCTGATCCCAAAGACCGCACGATACTGCGTATTAATTTTGACACGATTTATTCCTTTTTGATTTTGGATTTAACCAGCCCAGCGATCATTGAGTTACCGGAGACAGGCGGGCGTTATCAAAGTGCGGAAGTGCTAGATGAGCAGCACTACATCCCCTTCGTTTTCACCAAGCCGGGTCGGTATGAACTCACAGAGCAGAACGTCGGTAGCCGTTACGCAATTGTGATTTTTAGGACCCAAGTAAGTATTCAAGATCCGAGTGATATGGCCAAAGTGGCAGCGCTGCAGGATCGCATCAAATTGGTGCAGGCTGATAAGGGGGAATACCGGCAGGCGAATGCGTGGGACATGGAAGAAATTCTAGCGCTGCGAAAGCAATACCAGAAGCGAGCTGTCAAAGAGGGGACGAAATCGGAGGATATGGCGGGCAAGAAAGGGGAGATTAGCGTCGATATGCATAATTTCGGCGTCGCAATTGGTTGGGGTGGACTGACAAAAGAAGGCGCGGTTTACCTCTTTTTCCAAGAGGCCTCCGACGAACCCAAAACCTTGACACTGAAAGACGTTCCCACGGCCGACAATGCATTTTGGTCTATCACCGTCTATGACAGCGATGGTTACCCCCAAGGCGAACATTTCAACCTCAACAGTTCTTTTGCCAAACCCGGCCCAAATGGGGAGGTCATTGTGCATTTCGGTGGGGATCCCAAGCAGGATAATTTTTTAGAAATCTATCCCGATTGGACGGCAACCTTTCGTATTTACTCGCCTCAAAAAGCTTACTTTGACGGTCAGTGGAAAGTGCCAGAACTTAAATCGGTAAAGTGAATTTTGAGCCATTTGGGGCACCACAAATCAATCGGTTTGGTGTGTAACGGATGTAAACGCTCGTGGACGGTTAGGCTCTGGATTCCCAATAATCGAAGGCCAAGCGAACTAAATTAAACGGTAATTAATATTCGACGAGGAGGCGTAATTATGACGCCCCTCGATCTCGGATCTGACCCAAAAATGAAATGTTATGATTCCATGACAATGCAACTTATTGTGACGCACCCCGGCGGAGCGCATAAAGACGATTTTCTAGCCTGTAGCCTGTTGGCTCATTTGCATGGTGTATCAATCCAACGACGTGAGCCAACCGAAAAGGATCTAGCAGATTCAAGGATTTGCGTCGTCGATGTGGGTGGTGCTCACGATCCTGAATTGAGCAACTTCGATCATCATCAGTTCCCCCGCGATGCTCCGCCCCTTTGCGCCTTGTCACTGGTGCTGCAAAGTCTGGGGCTTTACGAAGACGCCTTGGCCTTCTGTGCCTGGCTTCGTCCGGCGGAGTGGCTTGATACGTTAGGACCGAATGAAACGGCCAAGCTGATGGGAATTCCGCGGACCGCATTGGGAGAATTGAACTCGCCGCTTGATACGACGTTACTTAACCGCTTTGCAAGTCAAACAGAGATTCATCCCGAGAGTCCTGTTTATCAAGTTATGTGCATGGTGGGCGAGGATATCATTGGTTACTTGCAGTCGTTGCGTGCAAGATTGAATTACCTGAAATCCCATGGCCAATATTGGACAATCGAAGCAAACGGCGAAAAGATTCAAGCGTTGTTCTTGGAAAAAGATGAGATGATTTCTGACGATCCTTCCTTCGGACTTTATGCATTCATCGCCAGCGAAGGTATGGAAAAAGAGATTCAGGCATTGGTTTACCCCGATCGGCGGGGCGCTGGGTACGGTTTGACGCGTTACGACGATAGCCAGCGTTTGAATTTTTCCCAGATCGAAGCTCTCGACGAAGTGCGTTTCGCCCACAAGCGTGGATTTGTTGCCAAGGTTTCGACGACCGAGCCAGCACGCCTCAAAGAATTGCTGGCGCTGGCCATCGTGAAATCCGTTGACTGATCTCCATGAGCTTGCGGATGCGTCATCAATCCTCGATTGGGTCTGCTACATTATCGCCTGAGTCTATACCGCTACATCTACTTTAGAGAGCACTCTGTGTTACAAATCTCCATCGTCCCGGTCACTGAGTTTCAGCAGAATTGTTCCATTGTTTATGACGACCAAAGCAATGCAGCGGTGGTCGTCGATCCGGGGGGAGAGGTACAGAAAATTGCTGCAGTCGTCGCAGAACTTGGTGTGACAGTCGAGGCGATTTGGCTTACTCACGGTCATTTAGATCATGCCGGTGGAGCCGAAGCTGCCAAGCAGCATTTCGGTGTCGAAATCATCGGCTCTCATATTGCTGATAAAATTCTCTTGGACAATATCGAGATGGCCGCGGCCAGCTATGGTTTGACGGGAATGCACAACGCCAGTCCAGATCGTTGGTTGGAAGAGGGCGAATCATTGAGTATTGGCGAACACCAATTTGAAGTCTTGCATTGTCCCGGCCATGCTCCCGGGCACGTGGTGTTTGTAAATCACGCGAACAAATTTATCTTGATGGGGGACGTTCTGTTCCAAGGTTCCATCGGGAGAACCGATTTGCCTGGAGGCAATCATCAAGCCTTACTTGACAGTATTTCGCAAAAGATCATGACGTTGGACGATGATTACCAATTTGTTTGTGGTCACTCGGCACCGTCGACGGTTGGCGCGGAACGACGAACCAATCCGTATCTGCAATAGCGGCGTTCTTTGGAAAGCTGTCGGAGTCGTTGGCTTTTTGGCCGATTGTACAACACGGGGTAACTCGCTCGGCAATTGCTTGGAGTCCTTATTGTTGGCACCACCACGCGAGGGATCACTGTTTGCTAAATTGGGCAACCGCTTGGTGATACAAATGCACAACGGCCCTGCCGCTGATGGTTGTTTTTTCCAGTAATTCACCTGCAATCATTTCGATGGCTTTGGCATGCGGTTCTTCAGCCAGCAAATATTCTGTCTTGTCTAGAAGCCGTCGCTCCAGTTTTTCCAATTGCCGCTGCGAGGTTGCTCGGGTCTGGGAAAGCAGGCGTTTAATGACTCGCAAATCCTGTCCGGCTCCTCTTTCACAATATTGTCCCGTCACATGGGATTCAGCGACCATGCCGGCAAAGAAAATGAGTGCCTCGTCTTCCAGCCAGTCTTTCGTCGGTTTGCTCCGACCTTTACGGATATTGCAAGCTCCCAACCGTAGGCCACCGGTGGATAGGTTGGCGGCAGAGATCGTGACCTTTTGAATGGGGCGACCCACAATGGTTGCCATGACGGCATGGCCTGCTTCGTGGTAGGCCACTGAAAGTTTTCGAGTTGTTTCGGGATCTTGGTTCGGGGACACGCGTGCGCTCTGGGGGATAAGTAGGCGGCCCATGATAACACACCTGACAGGGAAAACGCGGTGGGGAAAATCGCTTTTCATACTCACTTGATATTTCAGTTATCATGACGATGGTCACGTCATGGAGTATCGAAGGGAACCTCGCCGCTTGATGATAGGAAAGTAATTTATGGGTTCCAAATGAAATAGGTCATGGGTGTGGGGCAACGTCAGCGAACAGGATCTTCCGGTCAGGTGAATCGACAGCGAATTGCAGCTGCCTCGGCGATGGCCCAGGTCATTAAATGCGTTTCGAATACCGCTCGGCAGCCGCTGGATTTCCCCAATCTTTCATCTTCGCTGAATGCCGAGAATATGCAGCTGGCTTGGGATGAAATTTCGAGCTGGCCCGGGTATGCCCCCACTCCCCTGCACCGTATGCCTGAGCTGGCGGAACACTGTGGCGTCAAAGCGGTGTTGTACAAGGATGAAGCTCAGCGATTTGGTTTGGGTTCTTTCAAAGCGTTAGGTGGTGCTTATGCGGTGGCTAACCTGATGAAACGGCATCGCCGTGCGGGTCAAGATCTGTCAGCGTTAACGGTGACAACCGCTACGGATGGCAATCACGGCCGGTCGGTTGCATGGGGAGCACAACGTGTGGGATGCGCAGCCAAGATCTTTATTCACAAGCACGTGAGTAAATCGCGCGAACAAGCGATGCGGGATTTGGGCGCTGACGTGATGCGCATTGACGGGAATTACGACGCCTCGCTGGCAGTGTGTCGAGATGAAGCCGAGTCGCAGGGCTGGCAAATGGTTTCGGACACATCTTGGCCCGGCTACCGAGAGATCCCGCTTGAGGTCATGGCGGGTTACTCAGTACTGGCCCGCGAGCTGATCGAGCAAGTAGGTAATTTGCCCATCAGCCATGCTTTTCTTCCCGTGGGGGTTGGGGGGATGGCAGGCGGGATCGTCGCCGCCCTTTGGCAGGAGATGGGAAAACAGCTTTGTCATATTATCTCGGTCGAATCCGATCGAGCGCCCTGTTTTCAATTAAGTATCGCCGCCCATTCGCCTACTAAATTTGAGATTGTGGCGGAAACATTGATGGCGGGACTGTCTTGCGGTGAGGTGTCGGAACTGGCTTGGGAGATTCTACACCCGACATTGAGCCATTGTTTATCCATTTCAGATCAAGCAGTGGCACCCCTGATGCGATTGTTGGGGCGAGAATCATTCGGTGGTCTGTCGTTGCAAGCGGGCGAATGCTCGACCGCAGGCTTGGCTGCGTTGTTAGCGGCTAATAAAGATCCAAAACTCCGGCGAGAATTGAGCTTGGGTAGAGATTCCGTTGTGTTGTTGATAGGAACCGAAGGAGCGACCGATCCTGAGCTCTACGAGTCGATTCTGAAAGGTCACAACACGACCTAGCAGAACTCTGTTTTGGTCAGCAGAGCCGGATTCCGCAATGCCATTTGGTAGCAAGTGAGACCTGTTGTACGGAGGTAAGGTCACTTCTGGTTTGCGGGCCTCGCGGTGCCTGAATTTATCCAAGGCATGGGGAACTGCCTCGTGCCGGCCTGCTCTGATACTTTTCGCTCGCTTCGCGTGTTTTTAATATGAGCGTCTTGCCAACGAGGCGTTTGTCGCGTTTTATGCCAGGCCAGATATTTTCTTTCCAACTCGGCTAAGACGCGGGGCTGGGTGGTTGATAAATCATGGTTCTCACCAACGTCCGTTGCCAAGTCATACAATGCGGGTTGGGCCATGCCAATATCGTGAACCAGTTTCCAGTGGCCACTGCGAATCGCATAGCCTTCCCCTCCTGAAACACGCCAAAACAAGGACGCATGAGGTGGTTCGGTCTTGTCGGACATGAGGAATGGAAATAGATCAACGCCGTCGCAACGTTCCGGAATATTGAGGTTAGCCAGACGCATGGCCGTCGGTAAAAGGTCGATCGCCAGAACCGGTTGGCGATAAACTTCGCCCTCTGGCAAGGTACCCGGCATACTCAAAATAAGCGGTACACGAATACCGCCTTCGTGCAACCAGCCTTTATTGCCGCGTAGCGGGCGGTTGTCGGATACCGCTCGGCGGCCGCCGTTGTCGCTAAGGAAAACGACGAGGGTGCTTTTGGTGAGCTGCAACGAATCGAGCTTCTGGGTGATTCGTTTGACACCCTCATCCACGCCCTGCACCAACGCCGCGTACTTGCGACGACCCGGGTGCTTAATCGAATTGACCCGCTGCATATATTCGTCGGTTACTTGGTCCGGCGCATGGGGTGCGTTGTACATCAACAACAGGCAAAAGGGATGGTCGCGATGGGTTTCGATGAAGCGTTCCGCTGCAGTGGTTAAATCATCAGTCAGGTAGGTCAGTTTTGCAGTCGTTGGTTCGTGATCCCGCCAAATAGGACTGTTGTAGTTTTTTCCGTTCGGTTTGGTGTTGAAGTAGTCGTGGCCACCTCCCAAAAATCCGTAAAAATGGGAGAACCCTCGAACAGCGGGTCGAAAAGGGGGCCCCGCGCCCAGGTGCCATTTTCCGAGTAGACCGGTTTGGTAGCCAGCATCTTGCAATAGAGAAGGTAACAGACGTGTGTCGGTATCAATTCCGATGCGCGTGTTTGCCTCGTCATAAGGCGGGTTGCTCTCGTGACCGAACGATTGTTGGTACTGGCCTGTTAGTAAGCCAGCTCGGGAGGGACTGCAGTAGGGGTGAGAAACATAGCTGTCGGTACAACGAACGCCGCGCCGCGCGAGTTCATCAATATTGGGTGTCTCGAAATCGATGCAGCCGTAACAGCTTAGATCCCGGTAACCTAAATCATCAGCCATGATGATGACAATGTTGGGTCGCTGTGCATGGGCAGTGTTATCAATGGCTTGGGCGTTGCTGCTTTTTACATCTGCACCGAGCATGATCAGTAACAGGAGCAAACAGAGGTAACAGCTTGCTGAGGATCGCATTTCGTGTTCGGGCATTTAATCTGCTTTTGAAAATTTAAGCTTTGGCACGGTCGCTAACCAAGTGTTTCGCGGTGGGTTTGGGAGGGCATTGGCGACAAGAATCCTGCAGTCTTTTTATCCTTTGGCAACAGCTTCGTCAAAAAACGATTTGGGTAGGACGGCAATACCGGAGAGGTAAGCCGGAATGATGAAGTCACCCATGGCCGTGCATTGACGCTCCTTTGAGGGGTATTTAGACTTGGGTGCCCGTGGGCAAACTGTCCGCACCGGGTAGGGTTGGTTAACCAACGGCTCACTTGTTTTCGATGGTTCTCCCGCGAAATGAGCAAACGACCGACCTCTTTTGGAGAGGTAGATCTTATTTCGCTGATGGATTTTCGATGACGAATGACTTGATTGGTAATGTCCGTAGATCTGGTGTCCTGTCGATGTCGGTGTTCCTCATTTATCTCTTAGGCATTGCTACCACCGCTCACGCGAATGATAGAAGCCCGCCTTCCGGATCTGTCGAAGTTACCTTGGGTCTGTACCTTCTCGACGTGGTTGCGATTGATGATTCGCAGCAGACGGTAACCATCGACCTGGGAGTCTCTGTTCGCTGGGTCGACCCGCGTCTAGCAGATAAGGCTGGCCAAGTGGTCTTGCTCAAGGACACGTGGGCTCCGAATTTGCAATTGATGTCGATCAAAGATGCGAAGGAGACGCGTCCCGAAGTGCTACATATTTCTCAAGGTGGGCAGGTTGAGTATTTACAGCGTTTCGTCGGCGAAATTTGGCATTCTAGCGACCTTTCCGGTTTCCCTCTCGATCAACAAGTTTATAAGCTCCAACTATTTACTCCCGGGTACACGCCGGCACAAATTCGGCTGGTCGAAGACCCGGAGCGAACTGGCCAAGCGGATCATTGGAGCTTGGTGGGTTGGGAACGCTTACCAGGACGTTGGATCGACGATCCGTTTTTTTTCCAACCCGCTGAAAAAGAATTTGCAGGTGCAGCCTTTGAGTTTACCGTGCATCGAAGACGCGGGTTCTATTTTTGGAAAGTGGTATTTCCACTGTCATTAGTCGTCTTGATGGCTGGGTCCGTGTTCTGGATCGATGCTTCCAACAGCAGTTCCCAGATTAGCGTCGCCTATTATTCGTGCCTCTCTTTGGTGGCCTATCGATTTGTCATAGGTGCCATGGTGCCTGAGGTCTCTTATATGACTCGTCTGGATCGCTTTGTTTTGGGCGTTTCCGTTTTAGTGTTTTTTGTTTTGGTTGCGGCGATATGGACTGGTCGCTTGCATGCAAGTGACAAAGTGGCGGCCGCCAAAAGGGTGAATTACTGGTGCGGTTGGATGTTTTTTGCGGCCTTACTTCTGATTTCACTCCTATCGTTTGTTTTTTAAGGGCATCTCAGGTGTCGGTGAACCGATGAATCCAGTTAGGTAGATAACCTAGCCTTCCGAATTATTTGTAAAAGAGAGAACGAGTGACAACATCTATCGAGAAGATCCTCATTGAACATGGCACCGTCGCCTTCCCGGGTATCTTTGATACGCTGTCTGCCAGAATCGCCCAGCAAGTTGGTTTTCAAATGGCATTCGTTTCCGGATATTCGGTTGCAGCAACTTCGATCGGCGAACCGGATATGGGGTTGTTAACGCAAACCGAAATCGTTGAGCGAGCGAGACAGATCTGCGGCAGCGTGGAAATCCCCGTCATGGTCGATGCCGACACAGGTTATGGCAATCCGTTGAATGTCTATCGAACCATCAAACAATTGATCGCGGCGGGTGCTGCCGGTTGTTTTCTCGAGGATCAATTGTGGCCTAAACGCTGCGGGCACATGCGTGGCAAGCAGGTGATTGAGCGGGATGAGTATCTCAACAAAATTCGCGCGGCCGTTGAGGCGCGAGGCGAGTCCGACTTTTTTATCGTGGCTCGCACCGATGCTCTGGCCGTCGTAGGTATGGATGAAGCCATTGCTCGCGTGGAGGGAGCGCGGGAAGCGGGTGCCAACGCCAGTTTCGTGGAGGCTCCAGATTCCGAGCAGGCATTGCAAGAGATCGGCCGACGATCGCCTGGTCCCAATGTGGCTAATATGATCGAGGGCGGGAAAACCCCGATGCTGCCTACGGAAGAGCTTGGCAAAATGGGGTTTCACCTAATCCTTTATCCACTTTCCGGTTTATACGCCGCGACTAAGGCCATTGAAACGATGTATCAAAAACTTCATGCCGATCAGACGACGCTGGGAGAAGAGCACCGTCTGATTTCCTTTACGGAGTTCAATAACCTGATTGGCGTCAATGAAAAATACGCACAGGCCGAGCGGTTTGGTGTACGTTGAAAACGGAATCGATACACGATGTTTCCTAAAGTCGTGCGACGCCTGACCTGAGCGCTGTCGTCGTAACAATGGTCATGAGTCGAGAACCCGCCCGCTCCGCTAGATCGTCGTCCAAGGGAAACGAGCGTAAATTTTTCGACACCATGAATTCTCGAGGGTGCGCACGCTATCGGTCACTGGGAGTTTGTTCGGCAGGCCTGGCGAGTGCCGGTTCTTCGCCTGTTTTTTTGAAGGCCTCTAACCATTGCTCAGCCGCTTTTAGACCGGGCGCGAACCCCCAAGGCCCACGCTCAGCGGCTACCGCTAGTCGGCCATCGGTTCGTACCAGAAACACGCGATCGGGATGCGCCTGATAGGCTTGGTTCGTGGTGTTTTCCATGTCGTCGATCAGCATGGGCATGGTCAACGAGCGATCGTTGATTAACATCTCCGCTGTCTGACAGCGATCCGCGTAGTTCTTGTGCTCGGTAATGCCCAGTGACTTCCCAGTTCCCATGGGGCGCGGGCCGTCGGCCGCGTGAGCTTCGCGAATATAGATCATGCGAAAATCGGCAACGTCTTTAAACTTGTTGTACATCCGTTCCATAGAACCAACCTGGTTCAAAAAGGGCGGTCACGTGTAGCTACCAAAAAACAAGATGACGGGTTTCTCAGCACGCAGGGCTGCGAGTTCCGTTTCCGATTTTCCATCAAGTGATTTCAGTCTGAAGTTAGGCGCCGCTTCGCCGACCTTGAGACCTGCCGGTTGGTTGCGGTTCCTGCCCTGTTTGCCACGCGCTGATTTCTCTCGGCGATTGGGATTTTGCATTCTTGCCGCGATGCCCGTTTGGGCTTCTTCTTTGGTGAGGATGCCATCCTGATTGGAGTCCATGCGCTCTAAGAACATGGTCATGCGTCCGCTGACCTCGTCCCGCGTTATTTTGCCGTCGCCATTGCGATCGTTTTCGAAAATACGCTTCAACATTTGCTGCGGGTTGGGAGCCGCTCGTCCAGACCGTTTACCGCGGTTCCGCTTTTTGGATTCTGGTGAGGCTTGTTTCGATTCGGGCGGCTCTGAATCCTGTCCGAGACTTTCGTGGGTACTGTGGCCCAACAATCCAGCACAAACAACAAGAATGATTAAATGTTTCATGACCATTTCCAATGCAGGGAGGTGAGTTAAGGGAATGGAAATCCCGTTTGTTACTTTTGCAGATCTCGGGCCT